>JALRDR010000512.1 GCA_023262145.1 Planctomycetaceae bacterium
GCCATAGAGACGATCTCCGCAGATCGGATGGCCTGCTGCCGAGAGCTGAGTTCGGATCTGATGGCGGCGGCCGGTTTCCAGCGAAACTGACAACATGGTCATGCCGGCTATCCTTGCAGCCGCTCGGAATCTGAGTGCAGCGAAGTCGGCTCCAGGAGTACCTTCGGAAACGACAACCTGTCGGCGATCGTCCCGCAGCAGCCAGTCTTCCAGTCGTCCCGACTCTTCGGCAAAGTCACCAGTAACAAGTGCCACGTAGGTTTTCTGCACGGAACGTTCACGGAACTGTTCGCTCAGCCGCGCAGCCGCTTTGGAGGTTCTGGCAAAGACCACCACTCCACTGACATGCGTATCCAGCCTGCTCACAACCCCCAGAAAGACGTTGCCAGGTTTCTGGTAGCGATTTCGAATATCTTCGCGACCATATTCCACGAGCGACGGATCGCCGGCGGCCGCCCCCATCGTGGGCAATTCGGCAGGCTTCTCGACAACGTACAGGTGATTGTCTTCGTAAAGAACCCGGATGTTAACAGGACCGCGCGAATCGACCGCGCGGAATGATCTGTGGCCCGGCACACTGCGTCCCCCATCTGTTGGAAATCTCGGCCCGTCAATTTCCCGCAGGAGGACTGGCGGCTGCCGGAGGCAGTCCCGCCTGGCGGCGGAGCTTGTCGATCTCCTCAGCCTCCTTGACGCGTTTCTCGATCGCAAAGAACTTGTCGATGGAGTCCCGCATCTTGCCAACCAGTTGATCAATTCGACGCTTCGCGGCGGAATTGCGGGTAAGGTCAGCTCGCTGTGCGGCAGGCGCTCGAATCGAAGTCAGCCGCACTCCGAACTCATCGTGATCCGGCAAGGCTTCAATTGAACCGATCGCTACTTCCAGCTCAGCCGTGTTCCTCTCCTCCGACGCTCGCCTGGCAAGGCTCATATTCACGGCCTTCTCAGCCACCATGTCCACAAGTTCGTCGCGGACCAGATAAAGCTCTCCTTCTACCCCCAGCCGAATGGAGTCATCCGGAAGCTTCACAGTATCCGCAGGCAGTACGCCCGGTGCATAGGGAACCCGCGCCAGCAGAATGCTCCCGCTGTAGATATACAGCCAGCAGGTAGGATGCTGTGGATCTGCTTCCAGCACCAGCTCTCCGCTTCTGTCAGAGATAAGTCGAATGGGAGGATCTGTGTTCACATCCGTCTGCAGCAACTTCTGAACTCTGTCCACGCGAGCACAGACAAGCGGACGGTCCGGACGATTCTGCAGCACGAGCCTGACTTTGCTGGAAGCAGCTGCCGGGCGTTGCCGCAAACCAATCTGCTGCAATGTGCGTCGCGCTCGCCCTCCGAACGGTACCGGTCCATGGGAGAGCATCACTCCACGCGCGTGGCTGCGATCCACCATCGTTTCTACCGGCGTATCAGCCCTGCCGTTCACCTGCACGGTTTCATCAGCCGCTTCGGTCTCACCGGCCGCGCCAATCACACTGTTGAAGTTCTGAATCCTTACATAACAAAGATCCAGCGGCTGCAGCAACTTTACCTGGTCCCCCCCCCGTCGCTCAAGCTGACGCAGAAATGGACGGAGCAGATCGCCATCCACAATCTGCGTTGCAGTCGGATCAGGCGGTGTCAGATTACCAGCCTGAATCACAAACTCCATCTGTGACTCATCAATCGTCCTGCCAATGAACAACAGAACGGGACGAAAACTGTCGCGTCCAAGAGCACACGCAATCCGAGGCACTCGCGATTCATCCAGCACCTGATCGCTCAGCTGCGGAGAAAGCTCCTGAACACGCAGGTCCATTTCACGAGCATCGACCTGAAAGCCTGTCTCGTCACCCTCCACGGCTAACAGCAGCACCTTGTCATACTCTGCCGTAGTGTACTTCTGCATCAGTTCTTCGGCTGAAATGCGAGAAAGCCGCGTGCCAGTGCCGGGGCTGAGCCACTCTGATTCCACAACATCCGCAACCCACATTGCACCGTACATTCGACGGAAACCATCGCCAATACGCTGCACCAGACTTCGGCGAACACTCGGCGATACGGTACGCATTCCAGCAAAACCAATTTCAACACGCACACGATAGGCGCGATCCTCCAGTGGAGCAGGCTCCTCGCTCTCGGACTCCGCCTGACCTGAGTCGCCGACTTCGGCTGCAACACCTTCAGCAGCTCCGGTCTCAGACAGCGAACTCTCCGCAGACGCTGAATCTTCTGCTGCTGTCGACGCCGCGGCTGTGGATTCCTGAGCAGCCCCGTTACCCGCTTCCTGAGCCCGGACTGTGGAACAGCTCGCGAGGAAAACAAGCAGCGGAACGGCAGACAGCCAGCTAAGGAGTTTTTTCATGGGCGAATGATCCATCGTTCAGCATTGTGATACACAGACATGAGTTCCTCCGGAACACCCGCAACATTGCTTCTGAATGCAGCGAATTCGTCGACTTCCCAGAGTGGAATCACAAACGCCTGAGCGGCTATATGACGGTGAATTCGATGCAGCTTTTCCTGAGCATCCACAAAGCTGGTTGCATAATCCAGGCCGATCAGTTCCTGTCGCATCCAGTCAGGAAATGGTGCCAGGCGCGCCACATCAAAATTTGGATCATTGGCAATCAGGGACCAGAGTTCCAGTAGTGGCTCTTCCATCCGCAGGCGACGATAACACAGATCCCACTGATCATCCTCAAGGGGTTCCCCTTCGCGATCACCCGCAATCAGATCGATTTCAAAACCAATCTTCTCCCAGTATTTCACGATTCGCTCAGCAGCCGCCTGAGCAATCGGGTCCGGTTCAACGACAAACCGCAGCCGTGGCAGCTTGATGTAGTCAACCGTTGCCGTTCTGCGAAACTGCTCCGAATCGAAGTTGATCTTCTCCTTCCGTGCCTTTTCTCGAGCCTCCTCCGTCAGCCGCATCAGTTCAGCGATCTGTAACTGACGCTCCGCAGCGAATCGCAGTGCATATGCAAGTCGAAGGTTGAATCGTGGCGCCGACTCGGTCGGCAGCGTCGCATAACTCTGCTGATTCCAGGCTGCACTTGTGGTGCGGCCATACTTCATGGCGTTGCTCTGCAGCACTGTGGATCGCAGAATTCCCTCACGATTGATCGCAAACGACAGCGCGCGACGCATCTGAGCATTGGTAATCCGGTCAGACAATGGATTGAACGCAATCGCATGCGTCAACGGAATCGCATACTTGTGCACAGAAAAATCGGACGCCTTGAAGGCATCCACTTCCTGAGGCAACAGGTGTGGCAGGAAATCAAGTTCGCCGCGGACAAACGCCTGGATCATGTCAGAACGATCAGCAAAGGAATGCTCCTGAATTTCCGCAATGTGATATCTGCCGGCACTCATGCCGCCCGGCTCCGGTATCGTACGCAACCAGGAAACCGTCCCCTCATCCGTCTCCGCACGCTCAAATCGGGTCGAAAGCAGACTCAGCTCAGACGCAGTTCCAGCAGAACCCTCAGCAGCAGTGTTCTGCACTTCCGCGACAATTGGAAAACGCAGTAATGATTCAACGCTGAGCGGAACGCGAGAGAACCTGATTCTCAGTTCCTGGGGTGATCGAACCGAGATCTCCTCCACAAATGATGAAAGACGCGAATCAAAGACCGGGCTGTTCGGATCCAGCCGAAGCGAGATGGCTTCAGCAATGGAATTTGCAGTCAGCACCGGTTGAGACTGCCATGACGGACGTGTACGTCGGAGCGTAAACAGCACCTGTCGTCCAAGATCCGTCGGATCCCATATTTCGAAAAAACTGGAGCGAAAATACGTCAGCTCGTCGGCAGAAAACGGCTCGAACAGAGACACCTGCATCAGCTCGCGATGACGTTCCTCGTACTCCTGTGGGGCCGGGAATATCCCGGGCTTCTCAAACTGGCACAGCCCCACACGCAGCACCTGATGCCGCGAAAAATGCTGCGTAAAACTGGCTCGACTGTTCCCGCTTGTGGGCCAGATGCGTTCCGCTGCAGCGGCGAGTTCTGCCGCCTGCGGCAGACGGCCGGCGGCAGATTCCTGATCGGCCTGAGCAATCAGGGCCAGGCTTCGGGAACTCAGTTCCTGTGTTTTCTGCAGCACCAGCGGGTGCTGAGGAAGCCGACCGCGAACTCTTCCGATCAGCAACTGGGCCTTCCCGAATTCTTCTGTCGTGATCGCGGTATCGATCATCGGACCAACAATCTGAGAAATCTGAGTAACCAGCTCCTCACTCTGCGGGTTGCGCTCGTATACCTCATCCAGCCTCGCCAGCGCTGCCCACGGTTCACCACGAGCGGCAAGGTCTGCAGCCTCAGTAAGCAGCAGGCGTTCGAATCTTGGTATCGATTTCTCCCACTGAGGTATCTCCGTTTCCACTCGCAACAGAAGTTCCCAGGCTGTGCGAAAATCCCCTTCCTGAAGGAGCTGATCAACCACCTGCAGCATCAGGTCCTCGAAGAAGATGACTTCACTCACCCGCTCCACCGGAACAGCATACTCGGTCAGATCTCCCGGCAATGTAAACATGAGCTTCTGGAGACTTCGCAGACGGTTGCTGCGAGCCTCCCGCTCCTTCGCATCTCGCGGCCGAGATGCCTCCACCTTCTTATATTCTTCAGCCTGCTTCTCCAGAATATTCGGTCTGGGAAAGATCGGAGTCACAACGACAACCTGCCGCTGATCTTCTGTGGCAGCATCCAGCACAACCCAGTCAAACTCCTTGTCTTCCGCATCAGCTCGCAGGAGCTCATCAGCAGTAGGCAACTTCATCTCAGTCAGTCGCGGCAACTCACTGGACGATACTTTTTCATCCGCAGGCAAAGGCTGAATCATTCGCAGCATGCTGTACAACAACATCGCTGAGATCATCATTTGCCGCTGCCGAACCATTCGGATCGGTGCTACCTGATGTGTCATCATTCGACGAGAATTCATGGCTGAAGATTGGAATTAATGGAGTAAAGACTGCCGTCCAGCCCGGTCACCACATTGTGATCACCAATTCGGACAAAGCCTGCCTGCAACTGCTGTCCCAGACGCAGTGTGCTGGCTGCAGGCACACCGTCCTCTCCGACCAGAAACAGAGTTCCATCCTGTCGTGCATACAAATAGCCCGTGTCTGTCTGCAGTGGCACGCCAATGGTACTGAAGCCGTCCAGCGGAATTTCACCCACAGGTGATAATGCAAACTTCGAAGTTAAAGTTGGTATACGAGATATAAAACTTGCAGCTGAAACAGGAGATCCGGATGGGTATGGTTCATTTAGTGTAGAAGTTAGACGTGTTTCTAATGCATACATACCAAAAT
>JALRDR010000636.1 GCA_023262145.1 Planctomycetaceae bacterium
CCCGGGGCTGAACCAAGACGGCCCCGCCCGCATGCCCTGTTACGCCTGTCCTCCCTCATCCCGCTCCTGCTCCCTGCGCCGCTTCATCGCCAACAGTCGCGAAGTTGTGCCACCATCTCCGGACTCTGCCGCTGCTGCAGACGTCTGACCTGATGCCGCAGTCACCGTCGGTGTCGCCTGCGGACGCGCTTCACCAGACGCAGAACCACCGGCACTCCGTGCTTGAAATCCACCGGCAGCCGGTAATTCTGGACGACTTTCAGCCTGCTGCTGCGACCGCTGCTGAATCGCTCCGCGGACACGATCCGTCCGCGCCAGCAATGTTCCCAGTGTCGCTGTCGACGAACCCTCCCCGCGCTGACGTCTTCGCCATAACCAGCCAAAGTCCAGCTGTACTCGACGAATCCCGACATCCAGCGGCAACAAACACGCCAACACTAACAGATACCAGTCAAAGACGGGACGACTCGTCTGTTTGCGCTGACGCTCCCCAAACAACACCTCTGCAATCTGCTCCGGATCCTCTTCAATCTCCCACACCTGGCCACCCGTCGCTTCAGCAATCTCCTGCAGCACAATCGGATCCGCGCGAAATCGCAGATACTCCGGAGAATATGAAACGATGAATCCCGCATAAGCTGATTCTTCACGAGAACCGTCCGTCGCGCTTACCATGACCTGATAACGCCCCTCGCCCCGCAGCGGCAATGACACCTGATAACGTCTGGGAGCAATCTGGCGGATCGCTCGCGTCTCTTCAAAACCATTGGGCCCGGTCACCGCAACAGCCATATCCAGCAACGTCTCGTCCGGATGAAAATCCTCCACGACCACCACACCCTCACCACCATTGACATAGGTGTAGACCCGCAGGAACTGTTCCCTGCGCGTTCGACTGACGCGCGTCATCAACTGGTTTACCAGCGGCTGAAACTGTTCCCACGCCACCCAGTCACGTGCCCAGCGATCTGTCAGGTCAGACGTCCATGCGGCGGAAACTCCGAGGCCATAACGCCAGATGGCCAGAATCGGATCCTGCTCGTCTTCACCGGCTGCAGCTTCACTTTCCGTGACCGGAGCAGACAGGACCACGACCGCACGCGGATCCTCACGCGGCGATGTCAGCACATAACCATGCAGTTCCGGCGAATCACTGATGCCCCGGATCACGGTATCCAGACCCGTCACCTCCGGCACAAAACTGCGCAGCTGCAACTGACTGCGACGGAGCGTACGGGCTTCCTTCACGAAGATGGACGGCAGTTCATTGGGATCCGATGGGTAATAAAAGCGGCCTTTGGTAAGCGCCGCAATGTCCTGCAATGTCGAAACATCTCCGTTGTGCGGAAAGACAGCGACAGTGGATACGGATACCTGATTGTCGATGAAATCCTGCAGCAGCTGTGGTGTTGGGGCCTGAGCATCCCCGTCGGAAATAATAATCATGTGCCGGGATGCGGCATCTGACGCCACCAGCGATTTCAATGCCAGCTGCATCGTGGTTCCGAATGTGCCCATATCGCCAATCTGAGCATTGTTGATCATCGGTACCAGAGACGGGTATTCCCCTGCCGGGGTAAGATCAAAAATCCACTCGTCACCATTCATCGTCTGAGCCAGAACGCCGACAAGATCCTCCGAATTCAATACCTGAATCGCTCGTTTGGTGATTCTCTTGGCCCACGAATTCCCCTGCGGGAATTCACAGGTATGCAGAATGATCGCAATCGCCCCCTTGGGCAGGATCTTCTTGTTGGTGATTTTGAGCGATACCGGGAGCGCATCTGCAATCGCTGATCCCTGCCAGCCACCGGGCCCGAAACTGTTCGGTCCACCGACCATGAGAAACCCCAGACCCAGATTGCGAATGGCGTCGTGCATCGCCTGAATCTGAGTTCCCAGCAGACTGTCCGCAGAAACATCAGCAAAGACCACAGCGTCGTAAGGCATCAGCGACAACGGATCGTAAGGAAACTCCAGCGGACTGATGACATCCACCTGCCGCTCGCCCTGCTCCAGAGCCTGTCGCAGGAAACGAAACTCCTCCTCACCAGCGCCACCGGCCACAAGCAGGATTCGTCCCGGCCCCTCCAGATACAGATAATTGCGGACCTCGTTGTTCTCCGCCCGATTATCCAGCTCCGGCGTGGTTTCAATCCTTGCCGAATACTCATAGTAGCCAGGCTCATCTACGCGGAGCGGCACGGAATAGCGAGATTTCCCCGCCTCAAACTGCACCTCCTCCCGGGAAATCTCACGACCACTTTCCCGGATTACCAGACTGCCACTGCCCGCCTGCAGCGATGTGAGCACAACCGATGCTTCCGTCGTTTCACCCACTCGCACCATTCGCGGCAGATCCAGCCGCTCTAGCAATACCTCATTCTCATAAACATAGTCCATCGGTACGACGTTCACCTGGACGCCGCGTGCCTGCAGGTCGCTGAGCACATCCTTGAGCTTGCCTTCCGTCTCTGTGCCGTCACTCACCAGCACGATCCGCCCCGTATGCTCCTCCGGCAGCATCGCTGCACTGAGCGCCAATGACTGCTCCAGATTCGTGGCATCACCGCCCACCTGAGAATTCACGTACCGCTCAAACGGGAATGTCGCTCGAGGAGGATACTCCACCGCCGGTGTCCTTCCGAAAACCACCAGCCCGGCTTCGTCCGAACCCGGTTTTCCCGCAGCAGTCTCGGCGACAAAACTTAATGCCTCGGAACGCCACGGACTGACCGAATCGGAGACGTCCACATTGTAGACAACTGCAATTCGATCGCTGGTCCGTACAGCGCGAGGTTCTGCCAGAACAAGTACCAGCAGCCCGCAGATCATCAGCCGAATAAATACAGCCCATGCACCACGGCGCTGCGGCAGACCGGAATAACCAGCCGCCTGCATCCACCAGATCCACGGCGCGGTGAACAACAGCAGGAACATCCACGGGCGAGTAAACTGAAGTTCGCGGACGACCTCTACATCCGGAAATGGAATCCCCAGATCTGACAGCCCGCCCAGCCCGATCCAGCTGAGACTTTTCCAGCGCGATGCACGATCCGAATTGATCACCAGAGAAGGCAGCAGCGACAGTGATAACGTCGCCATGATGATCGCGAATGCCAGCAATGGGATCAGGCTGGTCCAGCGCAGTGCCCGCCGCGGTGAAGGTATCACCAGTCGCAGCAGTCGCAGCAGGTTGCTTCGTTTTCCCTGTACGCTCAAGGCTTCAGCTCCACCAGCCTGTGGTTCCCTGTATCGGCTACGAGTATACGCCCATCTGTGAGCACTGTCAGGTCCCAGGGTTGGTAGAACTGTGATAAATCACGGCCAGGAGAACCGAAACGACCGAGCACTGTTCCGTCAGCCGACAGCAGCGTAAGCCGCGCTGCCTTATTCTCAATCACATAAATCTGCCCCCCGGGCAATACACGCAGGTCATAAGGGTACTCCAGCGGCGCAGACCCCTCCGGCAACTGCACCGTCCGCTCATACTTACCATCGAGACTGAATACCTGGATGCGGTCATTAAATGCATCCACCACAAACACGCTGGAGCCATACAGATCAAGCCCGCTGGGCCGCTGAAACTCGCCCGGCCCCGTTCCATGCTGACCAAATTCCAGTATGTACTCACCCCCCACCGTGAATTTCTGAATCCGCTGATGGTCGCCGTATTCACCCACATACAGACTGCCATCCTCCGCCTGAGCAATTGCCACCGGGAAGACAAACTGCCCCGGCCCGTTCCCCTCGCTGCCAAACATCTCATCAACCGCTCCGTCCTCCCGAAAAATGACGACGCGATGATAGTGCGTATCCGCGACAGCTATCCGACCGTCCTGCAGCCGACAGATTCCCTCCGGATTGCCAATCGAATTATCCGGCATCGACCACTTGCGACGCAGCCTGCCAGTGGAGTCGTAGACGAGCACTCGCCCGGCATCGTCAAGCACCAGAACATTATCTGCCGCGTCCGATGCCAGTCCCCGCGGTGCCGGTAAGAAATGGTCTGCGGCCGGAATCCTCCACGTCTGCACCTCGGCAATCGCCAGCTCCGGCTCCGTCGCATTCCGACTGCAACCTGTGAACAACAGAAAAACAGTCCAAACAACCCGCCATGTACCCGACGGCTGCCCATTGCTTACTGTCATACCCCGGAGTCCCCCAACGTTCACAAAGCTGCAAACTCTTTTCATCACGTCTCACGCACTGCTCACGTCTCACGCACTGCACCGGCACAAGCTGCACCGGCACGCTGCATTTGCAGCAAACTGCACCGACCACGAAACTACATCGGCAAGGAAACAACTGCGGGCACTGTCGTCAGTCGTGAGCCGGTGGCCGCGAAAACAACAATCGCACACGGCTGCCCACCGCCACGGAGGGCCCCGCCGTACAATGCAGGACCACAGTCTCCCAGCCATCAGCCGACCGCACAAGACTGCGAGAATAGGTGCCGCAGAGCTGCGTGTCCGCAAGAACCATGGCAGTGGCGGCCCCGGCATCAGCAACCACCTGCAGCTGCAGCATCTCAGGACGCACCCCACACTCTGCAGGGAGCCCCGTACAAAACGCCGACAGACGCGCAGTATCCGCGGCAGAAAACCACGTGAGCGGTCCCAGGAGCCTCCCAGTGAGCAAATCCGGAGGATCTCGGTACAAACCCTGCAGCGAACCGTCATACGAGACCTGTCCACGATCCAGACACACGACTCGCTCTGCTGTACGCATCACTTCCACAGGCTCATGGCTGGAAAACACCAGCTGTACTCCAGACTCCAGCGTTCGCTCCCGCAGCACGTCCCAGTACTCCGATCGATGTACCGGATCAACATTCGTCAACGGCTCGTCCAGCAGGAGGACCGCCGGGCGTGCTGCAATCGCACGCGCAAGCGAAACACGCGCTCGCTCACCTGCCGACAATTCCCCCGGCAACACATCCAGTCTGTCCCGCAGCCGAAACTGTTCAGCAAGCAGCTCCGCTGCTGTGGCATGTGCCGCCTGAACCGAGGATTCGTCCACGTCAGCGGCAACCAGTTCCAGCTGCCGCCGCACCGTCAGATGCCCCCATAAGCCACCATCCTGCGGCACCCAGTAAACCGGCAATGACCCGCCGGCTCGTCCCCCGGGCTGCAGTACACCCGTACGAACAATTGCCCCCTCATCAGGCTGCTCATAGCCAGCCAGCAGATTCAACAGGCTCGTCTTGCCGGATCCGGAACACCCCAGCAGCGCTGTTGATCGCCCCTCGAGCGTCAGTGTGACCGAATCGAGTCGTGGACGCTGCCTGCCACGCAGTACGACATTCTCAAGTC
>JALRDR010000649.1 GCA_023262145.1 Planctomycetaceae bacterium
CAGCACGGAAACCAGCGTCAGCAGACTGAGCGCTCCGCTTTCGCTGCCCGCGGATGGCTCCGCAACCCCCACTGCGCCCCCAAGCAGGAGTTCCCTGGGATCTGCATCCGTAATCCGCCGGACCGCTCGCAGAATGACAAACACACTCACACAGAAGATGATCAGAAATGCTGTCAGCAGAGACAGCGGTTGCAGATCCAGTCGCAGGAACTGTGTTCCGGTTGCTCCTCGCCACCACGTTGTCAGCCCGTAAATCATTCCGTCCGCAAACCAGACACCCGGCAGCAGACCGAATGCACTGCCACACGCTGCCAGCAGCACACCCTCACTTTTCATCGGTCGCCGGGCGGCACGGCGAGTAAACCCCAGTGCCTCCAGCAGACCCGCCTGCGCAACTCGTTGCTGCAGTCCCAGCTGAAACATCAGCGAAGCCAGCAGCACGGCTGATACAATCAGAAAGAAGCTGAAGCCGATGAACAATCCACCAAAGTTGTTGGCCCCTATGGCCGCGCGCAGACCTTCCTGGCGGACCGGACGAATCCACAGGTCCAGTTCAGAAAGTTCGAAATGAGCCGGCACGCTTTCCTGCAGTCGCTGCTCCAGAATCTGCAGCCTGTCCTCGGGCAACGCAACGTCCGGCATGGAAATTCGGATGGACGTATAGCGACCAAAACGATTCTTCCAGAGCTCTTCAGCGGTCTGCAACGAAATAAACGCGCGGGGGGTGGCTCGGTGCAGATCCCACCAGTCGTCATCACGCATGGTGATGCGATCCATCTCCATCTCAAATGGCTGATCCCAGTCATCAAAACCCTCCACGTTCGTGACTCCGTCAACGAAGGGTGTCAGGTCGCGGTCCAGTGATGGCGTCTGTTCTGCCGGCAGAATCCCCCGCACAATGAACTGACGACTGAGCTCCGGCAACTTGCCGTAACTGCCCACTTCATGCCATCTGGCACTGACCCGATCGCCGCTCGAAACCCCCAGATCTTCTGCCAGCCAGCTGGAGAGAATAATGCCGTCCTCACCCGGATCCGCCACCGTCCCGTCGGTCAGCTCAAACGGTCCCAGTGGCGCCGACTGCGTGAAATCAGTTCCCGCCATCAGTGAATACATGGAGTAGCGTTCGTCTGTGCTGACCCGATCCGCTGCAGAAAACTCATTGATCAGATACACCACGACCGGGAATGCCTGCAGTCCCAGTTCCCGCGCTGTCTGGATCACTGCCGCCGCAGGCTGCTCTTCCAGAATCATGCTGTCTGCTTCCACCGCCAGGTAGCCGCGGTCCACAATCCGCCGAATTCGCAGCCCGACATCCGCCATTCCTGCAGCTTTCTCCAGTCCCTGCTGCAGCTTCTGTGTCAGCTCTGCATCCCGCTGCTCCATAACCGCTTCCTCAGATTCCCCTCCGATGAGCAGGGTGTTGATTCTCGCAGGAGATGCGATCGGGTTACGGCGAGAGACCGTCCGCTCCTCGAGCCCCAGCCGTTCCTGCAGCGTCTGCAATGCGACAAATGCGCCGGCGGGAAGCTGCTGTGATACCTGCAGCGAAAATCGCGATGCCCCCGATTGCTCTGACAGCACATCAGCGACGGTGAACACCATCTCCACGGATACTTCTTCACGTTCGCCCATCAGACTGTCGCGGGGAATCGTTGCCGGCAGTTCTACCCAGACTGACAGCTCGTCACCGACACTCGCACCAAGCTCCGTCGCTGTTCGATACCCCAGCACAATTTCATCGGCTGCCGGAACATTCACCGCACCTGTACGCAGTAACGACCAGCCGGATTCGTCAAGTCCTGTGAGCTGAACGCCTGCCGCCCGTTGCAGGCCGCCTGATGCCGTTTTTCGATCAATGCCTGCAGTCAGAATCAGCGCCGGAGCGACCTGGACCTGTGCTGCGTCTTCACCGAGTTGCTGTCGCAGATCTGAAGCCAGCTGCTGCCGAACAAAGCGGGTGGTATGCAGCAGGTGAGATACCTGCCCCAGCCGACTGAGCGTCATTTCCCGCAAGCTGGCGCGGATGGAGTCTCCGACGATCAACGATCCAGCCACCACGGCTGTCGAAGTGGCGACTGCCAGCAGCACAACCAGATTGGTACGTCGATACCAGAACAGACTTCTGAGCAATAATCTCAGCATGGAATGTCTCTACTTCACTGCGATCCAACGTCGATTCGCGAAAACATCAGTTGAAACGAATTGGCTCTGCACAGAACTGAGCCAGCTTCTCCGGATCGATTGTGATTCCCAGACCCGGTCGGTCCGGAATCTGCAGCATGCCCTCAGAATCCACCTCAAATGGCTCTGTCGTAAGCCGCTCAATGTATGCACACGGAGTCAAATACTCCACATACGCTGCCGCTGGCAGAAACGCTGAGATCTGCAGATCTGCTGCCAGACCAACTGCCGTATTCCAGCCGTGAGGTACCACCTGTACATTATGATCCTGAGCCATCCAGGCGATCCGCCGGAATTCACTCAATCCCCCGCACTTCGTTACATCCGGCTGAATAATGTCGACCGCCCGTCGCTGCAGCCATGGCTGGAATGACTGTCTTCGTGTGAGCACCTCGCCACCGGAAATTGGTACCGATGAGTTTCTTGTCAGTTCCACAAAGCCATCAAGATCGTCAGGGGGCAGCGCCTCCTCAAACCAGACAATGCCGTAGTCCGCAAGCATGCGAGATGTCTCTCGAGCCCATTGCGGCCCATGTGACCAGTACTGCTCGCTCCCGCCCGCATCCACCATCAGCTCCACCTGATCACCAACGGCTTCTCGAGCAGTACGGATGAGCAACTCATCAAATGCTCGGTCCCGCCGACCAAAGGGACGCCAGCCCATCTTGATCGAACGAAACCCCTGCTCAACGACACCCTGCAGGCGCCCGAAGAGCACATCCGGTTCGTCAAACAGAATTGATCCATAGGGCCGGATTCGATTTCGATAATTGCCCCCCAGAAGTCGCGAGACCGACTGGCCACAGGCCTGCCCCATCAGATCCCATAACGCAACGTCTATCCCACTGATCGCATGAGTCACTGCGCCACCGCGACCCTGCCAGAATGTCGCCTGGTGCAGAGACTCTGAAACTCGTTCCGGCTCGTTCGCCGGCTGACCCTTCAGCAACGGCCAGAGCAACTGCACAGAACCACCAATCAACTGGCCTGACGTAAAGCAGCTCCCCCAGCCGGTCAGTCCGGATTCTGTGCGAACAGAGACCAGAGTATGCAGGTTCTCCTGCGGCTCATGCCCCTGAGGCCAACCCCCATCAACTGTGCCCCCGGTCAATGGCCAGACATCGACACCGACAATCTTCATGAGTCGCTCCCGGGAATCAGAACGCCGAGGTCACCACACCGCCAGCTTCTGACGCCATCTCGCTGAAAGCGTCGAGAATACGCGATACCAGCGGCTTTTCGTAGCGATGCCGAAATCCAAATTTCGTTTTGCAGGATCCTCAATCCTGTCTGCACAAAAAAAAGCCCATTCCGCAAGGGAATGGGCTCCAGGGTATGGTGATTGAACCAGCAGATCTGAATCTGCTGCTCACTCTCCTGCTCACTTTGGCACAAAGTCCAAAGCTCTCAGATCAGTATTTGCGAGCAGTTCGCTTTCCTGATTTTTGCTTCTCTTTCGAGCGAGAACTTTCCTCGTCTGACTTACCGCCACCGGAGTACTTGCTGCCATCACCATCCTTTTCAGACTTGCCGCCACCGGAGTAACCAGCGCTGGAGTCTTTCCCAGCGTATTTGCTGGAGTTCTTTGCAACCCGCCCCGCACGTGACTCCTTCTTTGGCTCGTACTCGTCGTACTTGTCACCTTCATCCTTGCCGGAGCCGTCCTTCTCGTCGGACTTGTCGCCCCTGTCCTTGCCGGGACGGTACTGCTCGTCGTACTTGTCGCCTTCATCCTTGCCGGAGCCATC
>JALRDR010000670.1 GCA_023262145.1 Planctomycetaceae bacterium
GGTGGTGAAGATCGGGTAGCCGAGCAGCGTGTCCGGCAGGCCCGCGATGTTCGACGGCTGCCAGATCGGCTGGCCGGTCGTGTCGGTGAGCTTGCGGATCACGCCACGGAACGAGTCCTGCATGAGCCACGCAGCGCCCCCGTCGCGGTCACGGCAGGGCTGCAACGCATTCTGGTTCTGATTACGTGGAGTCGGGACGATGGTGTTTATGTTTGTCGTGTGGTGAGGGATATGCGGGCAAATCGTCACTCTGAACTCTGATGCACGTGAACATATGTTTAAGTGTTGGTGGCTGCCATCGCAGCGGAGGTCTGCCAGCTCGCTATTGGAGTGGCCGGTCCATCTGCAACGGACAGGCGGGATTGCCATGATTTGCGGAGATGTTGCATTTGGCAATATGGGGCAAAAGGGGATTCTGCGAAGAGTCTGTTGCAAGAGGTTGCCCTAAGTGCAAAAACGTATTGCGCAAGTCCACATCTGCACAAATGAGAGTGTTATGACAAATCCACTGGCGAATCCTGAATCTCAGTCCGAAGGCTCTCGGTTTGTCGTGGTCGGCGCAGGCCCGTCCGGGCTCACTGCCGCCAGCGAACTGGTGGATCGTAACCATCAGGTCACTGTACTGGAGCAGCTCAGCCTTGTTGGCGGGATTTCCCGCACCGAAAAGCACAAGGGATATCACTTTGATATGGGGGGCCATCGTTTCTATACGAAGGCCGCAGAGGTCAACAGATTCTGGGAACGCATGCTGGGCGATCAGTTCATCACCCGCTCCCGTCTGTCACGCATCTTCTACAACGGCTGGTTCTTCCCTTATCCACTCAAACCAGTCGAGACGGTTCGCGGTCTGGGGTTCATCGAATGCGTGCTGATTCTCTGCAGTGTGATTCGCTGGAAGCTGTTTCCCTACCGTGAAGAAAACACATTTGAAGAGTGGGTGACCAACCGTTTTGGCAGACGACTGTTCAACACCTTCTTCAGGACATACACGGAAAAGGTCTGGGGCATCTCCTGCAAGGAACTGAAGGCAGAATGGGCGGCTCAGCGGATCAGTGGCCTGTCACTGAAGACAGCCGTACTGAATATGTTCTTTCGCCCTCGCAACGTCGTGAAGACTCTGATTGAGCAGTTTGAATATCCTCGTCTGGGACCGGGCATGATGTGGGAAGCAGTTGCCGACCATGTTCGTGAACAGGGGGGTTGCATTGCGATGGAGGCGACGACGACTTCGATTCAGACGAACGGCAAGGATCAGGTCCTCAGCATTACCTATCGCCAGGGTGATGAAGAGGTTGTTTTGCCAGGCAGCCATTTCCTGTTCAGCATGCCGATCACCGCAGTCATTCGCGGCATGAATCCTCCTCCGCCACCGCAGGTACTGGACGCCGCAAAGCATCTGAAATATCGCGATTTTCTTACAGTCTGCCTGATCATCGACAAGCCGGATCTGTTCCCTGACAACTGGATCTATATCCATGATTCCAGCGTGCAGACAGGTCGCATCCAGAACTACGGCAACTGGAGTCCGGACATGGTGCCGGAAGCGGGCCGCAGTGGTCTGGGGCTGGAATACTTCTGTAATGTGGGTGATGACCTGTGGAATACCTCAGAAGAGGATCTTGTTGAACTGGCGAAGCGCGAACTGGAGATTCTTGGGCTGGCGAATGCGTCAGACGTGATCGACGGTGTGGTGTATCGAGTTCCGAAGGCCTATCCCGTTTATGATGCAGACTACAAGCAGCATCTTACGGTACTGCGGGACTACCTGCGTGGCTTTACAAATATGCAGATGATCGGTCGCAACGGGCTGCATCGTTACAACAACCAGGACCACGCAATGCTGACCGGGATGTACGCGGTGAAGAATCTGCTGGACGGCACTGACTTTGACCTGTGGAAAGTCAACGGCGAACAGGAATACCTTGAGGAAATTCGCCGTGACGACAAAGGAACTCGTGAACCGGCATCTGGTTCATCGGTGGTCGCAAAGCCAAATACCATGGCAGGTTCGACGGCCGATGCTCAGACAGTTCACGCTCGGTGAGATCACCCGGTTGATCCCTGTCTGTGAATCTGCTGGCGAAGCAGTCAGAATCAGATCTGGCGATGGACATCCGGATCTGAACAATC
>JALRDR010000712.1 GCA_023262145.1 Planctomycetaceae bacterium
TGCGGCGAATCGCCGCCGACAGTGCGAACACCGGAATCACCGTGGCGAACAGCGCCATGGCCAGTGCCCAGCCATAGACCGGCAGCGGCTGGATAAAGGCGGTGAGCGTGGCCGTGGTGCGGCCGTCCGCGTCCCTGGCCATGTCTGCGAGACTCAGACGCAGCTGCCCCGGCCAGAAGATGGTCCGCGCCCGCAGGCCGGCGAGGCGGCGATCCCGAAGAAAGGTGGAGCACCAGCGACGCTGGAAACGCTGCGCCGAGTAACCTCTCTGCAGCACTGGTATCAGCTGCACCGCAATGTTGATGTGGATCCTGCCCAGCAGGCTCCGGCTGACCAGATTGCCAATCAGGGCACCACGGCAGAATGCAACGGCAACTGGATCCTGGCCCGCGTTGCCGCAGACGGGAAGTCCTACACCATTCAGGTTGGCCCGGATGGTCTGCCGGCTCGCTACAGCACTCGTGACGAGCATTAGTAATGTCTCTGATCACGGCCGCAGAATTCCCGATCCTGCATACGCAGACTGTTCAGATCGGGAACCGGATCTCGACGGTTTGAATTCAGGAATCAGCGCCGTTACCGTTGCCGGTGATGTGGTTCTGGCAGCACTCCTGCCGGGATCAGCAGCCACTCTGCAGGCAGCAGTTCAATCGTTGCCGTCTGCTGAACCTTCCAGACGGCCGCACTTCGGTTCTGTCCGCAGTCTGCCGTCAGGTCTTACTTTCAGCACCTCCGTGCTCAACCGGAACTCCCATGACAACAGCCTCTTCCCGTCGTGCCCTCGTCAGCGTCAGTGACAAGTCCGGACTTGATGTCTTCGTCCGCGGTCTTGTCGAACTCGGGTTTGAAATCCTCTCGACCGGAGGCACTCGAACATTTCTGGAGCAGGCCGGGATTCCGGTCATTGATGTCACCGAGTACACGGGATTTCCGGAAATCATGGACGGCCGTGTCAAGACCCTGCACCCAAAAGTGCACGGAGCAATCCTTGGCCGCCCGACACTTGCCAGTGATGCTGAAGCAATTGCTGCTCACGGGATCATCCCCTTCCAGCTGGTGGTGGTAAATCTGTATCCCTTCCAGCAGACGATCGCCCGGCCGGATGTGACGATCGAAGATGCGATTGAGAACATCGACATTGGCGGCCCGTCAATGGTGCGTTCGGCAGCCAAGAACCATGCTCACATCGGTATCGTGTCCAGTCCTGATCAGTACGCGGAAGTGCTGAAACAACTTCAGAACGACCAGTTTGATGAAGCCTGCCGCAGACGGCTTGCAGCTGCCGCATTTGAAATGACTGCGGTCTACGACCGGGCAATCAGCGATTATCTTGCACAGATCACGGCCGCTCCGGCTGCCGATCCGGCGGGATTCGGCGAACGCCTGACGTTGTCATTTCAGCGCCAGCAGACCCTGCGATACGGAGAGAATCCGCATCAGCAGGCAGCATTTTACGTGGAGTCGGCTCCGGCCCCCGGAACTCTTGCCACTGCCGAACAGCTCAACGGCAAGGAACTGTCCTACAACAATCTGCTGGACCTCGATGCTGCTCGAGCCATTGCTGCTGAATTCTCAGAACCAGCTGCCTGCGTGATCAAGCACAACAACCCCTGCGGTTGTGCCATCGCAGAAACTCTGGCCGAGGCCTTTGAGAATGCTCATGCGGGAGACCCGGTCAGCGCATTCGGGTCCATCATCGGACTGAATCGCATCGTTGACTCATCGACTGCCGAACGCATGTGTGAGCCGGGTCGTTTCATCGAAGCCATCATCGCTCCGGGATACACTCCCGAGGCATTCGAAATTCTCACCAACCGACCCAAATGGCGCAACAACGTACGACTGATGCAGGTGGAATTCAGCGATGCCGATCGAGGTGCCCCTGATTATCGCCGCATCAGTGGCGGACTGCTGGTGCAGGATCGCGACGATCTGCCGCAGGACGACAGCGAATGGACGGTTGTGACGGAACGCCAACCGACGGCAGAGGAACTTCGTGACCTGCGGTTTGCCTGGGCCGTCTGTCGATATGTGAAATCCAACGCCATCGTGTTCGCAAAAGGCGGCATGCTTCTGGGAGCAGGTGCGGGGCAGATGAGCCGTCTGGATTCCTCCATGATCGCAGCTCACAAGGCTGGCGATCGCAGCCATGCTGGCGTCGTTGCCTCTGATGCATTCTTCCCTTTCCGTGACGGAATTGATGAAGCTGCCAGGGCGGGCATTAAAGCTGCGATTCAGCCGGGCGGTTCACGCAATGATCAGGAAGTCATCGATGCCTGCAACGAGCATGGCATCGCCATGATCTTCACTGGCCGGCGACATTTTCGTCACTGACCTCGATGCCATGGGCAGCAGCAGGACCCGCTTCCTGCAGCAGCTGCTGCCGCAACATTTGCTGTCTGTTCTGACCACCGCCTGCATTGTCGCTCGGGTTGCTGCGGGATAGCATCTGAGCTGCCGGAATCTGTTTTCCATTCCAACCGGAAGATTTCACACATGTCATTTCCTGCTGCGACACCACCCAGCCGTCTGCTCATGGGCCCCGGGCCGAGCCAGATTCACCCGCAGGTTCTGTCAGCCCTGGCTGCTCCCACAGTCGGCCATCTGGACCCTGTCTTCCTGCGGATCATGGATGAACTGCAGTCCATGCTGCGGGAAGTCTTCGGGACCACCAACCCGATGACGATGGCGGTAAGCGGAACCGGCAGTGCCGGGATGGAAACCTGCGTAGTTAACCTCGTGGAGCCGGGTGATCGGGTGCTCTGCTGCGTCAACGGAGTCTTCGGCGGGCGGATGGCAGAAGTCGCAGAACGTGCCGGGGCGGAAGTCACTCGAATTGAACGCCCCTTCGGCGAAGTATTTACTGCCGAAGAAGTACGCGAGGCGGTACAGCGAGTGCGTCCCAAAATCACCGGGATTGTGCATGCCGAAACCAGTACGGGTGCCTGGCAGCCACTGCAGGAAATCTCAGATGTCGTCCACGAAGCCGATTCTCTTCTGCTGGTCGACTGTGTGACGTCGCTCGGCGGAGTCCCTGTTGAGGTCGACAAACTGGGCATCGATGCTGCTTACAGCGGCACGCAGAAGTGCCTCAGTTGTCCGCCCGGGCTGGCCCCCGTGACCTTTGGTCCGCGGGCTCTGGAAGTGATGGATCGCCGCACTCATAAGGTCTGCAGCTGGTATCTGGATATTGGTCTGCTCCGAAACTACTGGGGCAGCAATCGTGCCTATCACCATACCGCACCAATCAACATGAATTATGCACTGCACGAAGCACTGCGGCTTGTCCTTGATGAAGGGCTCGAGCAGCGTTATGCCCGCCACGCACTGCATCACCGGGCACTCCGGGCTGGCCTCGCAGCCATGGGGATTCAGTACTCCGGGAATCCGCAGTACTGTCTGCCAATGCTGAATTCTGTGCTCATCCCGGAAGGAGCAGATGACGCTCAGGTCCGCAGCCAGCTGCTGCAGGAATTCGGGATTGAAATTGGTGGCGGGTTGGGCCCGATGAAGGGACGTGTCTGGCGTATTGGTCTGATGGGCGAAACCGCCCGCTCGTCAAATGTGCTGCTGTTCCTTTCGGCGCTGCAGCAGTGCCTGCTCCGTCAGGGAATCAGCCTGCCTGCGGCAAGTGCCACAGCAGCTGCATCCGTCATCTACCTCGAATCCTGATGCGCATCCGCGTTTACCGCCGTGCTGACTCACCGCTGCGGACCAGTTCCCGTGACTCCGCCGTCGGCCAGCTGCAGCTTCCGTTCAGCAGACCAGTTTCTTCTCAGGGAAAGCTCTCCTGATGGCAACCCCCGGCAGCC
>JALRDR010000868.1 GCA_023262145.1 Planctomycetaceae bacterium
CCTCATCGTCAACATGCAGCCGTTTCACCAATGCTCCTGCCGAATGTCACCGCATCTATGCTTTCCAGGACCACGTCGCACAACCGCTGCACCGCCGAGACCGGCATCGCCGGGGCTGGCATGAGCACAACAACATCACCCAGTGGACGAATGATCACACCTCGCCTCCGAGCCTCCAGCGTCACCTGATGCCCCACACGCTGATCCGCCCCATACGGCACTAACTGATCTCGATCACGGACCAGTTCAATCCCCACCATCACTCCCCGCTGCCGTACTTCAGCAACATGCGGATGCCCCTCCAGTATCGACATTCGCTCGCGGAGCACCTCTGTGCATTGAGCAACATTGGCGAGCAGATTGCGTTCTTCGAACAGTTGCAGCGACCTCAACCCCACGGCACAACCCAGCGCATTTCCCGTGTAGGTGTGACCGTGGTAAAACGTTCGCCCCTCCCACGGCTGTCCCAGAAATGCCTCGTAAATCTGCTCCTTCACCAAAGTCGCCCCGACCGGCAGATAGCCCCCGGTAATTCCCTTGGCAAGACAAAGAATATCCGGGCTGACCTGCTCCTGCTCACACGCAAACAGAGTTCCTGTGCGTCCAAATCCAACCGCGACCTCATCAGCAATAAGCGGTACGTCGTGGCGATCACACAGTTCCCGAATATGTCGCAGATAACCCGGAGGATGGACCAGAATGCCCGCTGCCCCCTGCACCAGCGGTTCCATCACGACAGCAACCAGTTCTTCCCGCCGCGTACGAATCTGCCGTTCTGCTTCTTCAAAGCAATACTGCAGCCAGCCTGCCCGTGTATGCCCCTGCGGAACGCGCAAGGCCACCGGAGATGGTACGGTAATCCCCGGAAATAACAGATCCCGATAGCAGCGATGAAACAAATCAATACCACCGACGCTGACAGTTCCCAGCGTATCCCCGTGGTAAGCATTGCCGATGCTCAGAAACAACCGACGCCTGTCAGTTCCACCCGGCTTCTGCCGCTGAAACTGATAGGCCATCTTCAATGCAACCTCCACCGTGCTGGCACCACTGTCGGAATAGAAGACACGGCTGAGTCCTGCGGGGGCGCGGCTGAGCAATGCTCTGGCAAGCCGAATGGACGGCTCACTGCCCAATCCCAGCAGTGTGGTGTGCGCAATCTTCTCAAGCTGATCCCGGACTGCCTGATCCAGTTCCGGAACGCAATGCCCGTGCACGTTGCACCACAACGATGAAATCCCGTCCAGCCAGCGATTTCCAGCTTCATCAAACAGATCAAAGCCCTGCCCACGCACAATGATCGGGGCATCTTCGTTCTGCCATGCCTGCATCGGAGTAAACGGATGCCAGAGACATGATCGATCCCACTCCGCCAGCGGCGCGTCACCGGCGAGGTGTTCGGCGAATTCCTGCATTACGGTACTTTCACCAGTTCCGGTTCCCACACGGGGATTCCGCTCGTTCTGAGCTGCTTGTCATAGTGCACATGAAACGGACGCACAGGCGACATCGGTGCCTCCTCATTAACCATCATCGGCCGCGTTTTTGTCCACCACTTCTGCCAGACATCGCGCATCTCAGCAACCACATCGGGGTGCTGAGCAAACACATTTTCCGTCTGCCCGGGATCCGTCTGCATGTCGTACAACTGCGTGTTGTTCACAAAGCGATAGCGCTGACTGCGAACGCTGAAGTTCTTCCACATGTAGTCATTTGGTTCTTCACCCGTCTTCCAGCGGCCAACGTGAGTAAACAGGAAACGATCAGCCCATGCTGCTGCCGGATCATCCA
>JALRDR010000908.1 GCA_023262145.1 Planctomycetaceae bacterium
GCACCAGGCCACTGCGAATCACGTAGGCGTAGTCCGTGGATTCTTCAAACTCGTCAAACAGCACATCGCCCTCTGCAAACGTGTGCAGGCTGAGGTCATTCCGAATCGATTCGAACTCAGCGTCGGACAGCCGAGCAAAAAAGGAAAACTGGCGCAGATGCGATTGCAGAGTGCGACTGCGATAGATCGCATCCATCCTTTCTCGGAATACCTGATCGCTCTGTGCCTTGCGGAAAATTACCAGCAGCATCTCAAGAATCCAGCACTCTTCCGTAGTCACTACGGTTGCTGATCTTGGTACACGACGCAGACAACTCATCTCGCCAAAGACATCGCCCTCATGCAAGGGAGCAACTCGACGCTCTCCGGAGACACCGGAAGGACCGTCCAGAGGTATGAAGGACCGAGAACGCCCTTCCGTTCCCCGCTTCAGCAGTGGCGCCAGAAATTTTTTCCAGAAGCCCGGCTTGCGACGCGCAACCTGTACCGGAGTCAGCAGCCTCGCCTCTGCAACCTGCGGCTGTGAGAGTTCTTCGTCCGACGTTGCCACCACTTCCGCAAGGAGAGCGCGAGCTGCTTCTGACGCCTCCGCTGTCAGTGCTGCCTTCCGCCGACGAAGATCGTCCGCCACTGCAGCATCAACCGCCGCAGTTTCCTCTGTATAACACTGCTCCTCCTGCAGGAGTTCCTGCATTCGCAGCAGCAACCGAACGTCAGCCTGCGTCAGAATGTAGAAGGCACTGGCGCCGGCATCCGCCTGCTCACACAACACACGCCCTCGTGGACATCTGCGAAGTACGGCAGAACCTGGATTACTGTCCGCTCCAATGCGAACATCAAGGTTAGCGAACAGCGAAAGCACCGACAATTCGTCGTTGGTCAGGACCCGATCACCATCCAGCAATTCAGATGAAAACTCTGACAGGTCCGCTGGTGGATTCTTTAACTTTCCCATCAGAACTCCTGACGGAAGTGCTTCGAAAGATCTGCAAACAGCATTACTGCAATGCTGTTCCTGCATCACCGTTCCTGCATCACCGTTACTGCATCACTGCCATACTCAGAACAACTGTCCTGCTCAGAACCGCTGTAAACTTGAGCTATCTTTGCCTTTTTTTCACTTCGACTCAAGGAATTGCTGCGAGGATTCCGATCATCCAAACTGTCCATTCTGGGGGGACTGTACGTAGAAAGCTCTGCAAAAGTGCCCACCCCATCGTTCATAACAATGCTTTTAAAAAACTCTGGCAGCACTGCGGCCTCGCCACGCGACTCAAGACCGCATCCGGAACTACTCGAGCCACGAGTCTACCTGGGGGGATTTGCTGCCGGTCCGCACCCGAATGCCCCCCCCGCCGGCTCAGCGTTTCTCGACTCTTCCCTGTCGCCTTTCACAGAGATTCACTACGACTATCGGGACGTCGGCGAATACGCCAACCAGATCAGTGCTGAGCAGATTCAGGCAACTGATCAGGTGCTGACGGAATGGTCCCGCAACAGCGACGGGATCGTTCAGTTCATTCACAACACCTCCGCCCCGGACTCCGCTGTTCTGAATATCGGAGTTGGAGACATGGCCGCTTATGGAGGCCTGTCCACGTCTGGCGGCCTGCTGGGAATCGGTGGCGGAAGACTGCGTAATGCCGCAGCAACCGACGCCGCTTCAGCAGTGAGCGGATTCGCCTGGCTGGATGCTGCGGAACAATGGAATGTCGGCGGCATCACTGCAGAGACTGGTTATGACTTCTTTACAGCCATGAGTCACGAAGTCGGACATGCACTCGGCTTTGTACATACAACTGGTTCCGACAGTATCATGGCTGCCGATTATCTGAGCGCCGCGTCCGCAAGCGCCTTCAGTATCAGTACTCAGAATTCAATGATCGCCGGGCTGGGATACTCAGAACAGACGGGTGAACAGCTGCAGTCAGAATATCTGATGGCAGCTGCAGACGGACAGCTGAGTACTGGTGAAGTGAGCATTCTGCTGCAGCGCGCATCAGCTGCAACGGACACTGAAGACGCCATCATCGCCATCTGTGATCGCGGGGGCCGAATCCTTGGAGTACAGATCGAGAACGGTGTCATCGCCCCGAATGACGAGGTGCTCAGCTTCATGGTTGATGGTGCAGTTGCCAAGGCCAGAACTGTAGCGTTCTTCTCCAATGGAGATCCGGACAATCAGCCGCAGTCGGGCGGCACACTCGCCCCGCTGACATCCCGGACGGTACGTTTTGTCAGTCAGTCGACGATTACTCAACGGGAAGTCGAATCCAGCCCGAACGCAGCAGACCCGACTCTGCTGGGCCCCGGGTTTGTTGCACCAGTTGGGCTCGGCGGGCACTTTCCCCCGGAAATCATGAATACGCCAGTCGTGGACTTGTTTGCGATTGAGCACACGAATCGTGACAGTCTGATTCATGCTGGCGCTAATGGCATTCGGGAAAACGGGGGCGGAGACGACATCCTGCTTTCTGCCAGGTTTGACGCAGAATTCATTGCCGGACAGGAAATCGATGCACCGGAATCCTATGGACTGATTTCCGGCATTGCTCCCGCTCAGCAGTCTCGCGGAATCGCAACGCTTCCCGGTGGCATCCCCATCTTTCGTGACACGAATGCCGATGGATTTGGAGATGAGCTGGTCGGTGGCATCGGAGTCTTCTTTCCCGGTCCGGATGGATACGCAACATATGAGCAGGGATTCATCGCCGGAGTCGGTCAGAGTGAAGTGGAGCGAACGAACGCAGACCGGGTTCTGGAAGCGGAGTACATCGCATTCGCAGCAGTAGGTGGCAGTCTGACTGCAGAATCATTCGGGACTGGAGCCGCCGGGGCCAGCAGCTCTTTTGACAGCATCGCCGGGCTGGATCGAGTCGAAGGACTGGACCTGCCATTCGGCACACTGACACTCGCCGGAATTACTTTGCAGACTTATGGCCCACAGGCGGGAATTGAAGGCGTTCGACAACTTGTCGGTCTCGGAGACAGTTTTGCTGAAGGTACTGTCAGCGGCCATACGCAGATCTTCGGTGACGGACTTGTTGTTCCCGACGGCTGGATGGTGGCAGCCAGCGATGGAAACGGAATTCGCCAGGCAGAAGTGCAGCAAATCATCGATAAGGCAATCGATGCTGCTCAGGAAGTCCGCGCCGCTGTTCGTCTTCCGATCAGCAGTCAAACCCGCATGGTCTTTGCCATCACAGATCTCGACGGCGAAGTTGTGGGACTATATCGCATGCAGGATGC
>JALRDR010000917.1 GCA_023262145.1 Planctomycetaceae bacterium
GCCCGCACGTCGCTTGGCACAATCAACCACAGCCTGTTGTCGATCGAAGCGATGGGTGAATCGAGGTCAATGATATTCCAGTCCATGCGTTGTACGGCCGCGATGAGTTCCTGCTGCTCCACCGGCAGGAGCAGATACTGCGTGTTCCACTGCTGGAGTTTCTGATACCAGCCTCCAGTAGTTCCGTCAGCGAGCTGGTAGACCGCTCTGTGATCCTCGCGCAGATCGATGAGAATTCTGAGCCAGCTCTGCAGGCGACCTTCCCGGAATGCTGCCTCAGGATGATCGATGGGTTGCAGTTGCGGGGTCAGCCATGCAGCCACACCTGTGGTGCGCTGATCGGAAGAGAAGACCGGTGCGGGAGGATTTCCTGCCGGTGCGGCAGGCAGGTTAAGCAAGCGGAGGTCCAGTTCCTGAGCGAGTCCCCAGCCCCATGCCTGACGGTTCCAGGGCGTGAATCCACCGGCGTCCAGCAGCAATCCGATCGTCAGCAGTAACCAGATTGGCAGCAGTTTTCGTCCGAAGTTGCCGTGGTGGTACGGAGCAGGTTCAGTAGTCAGTTGTGGCAGACTGCCGATGCAGGAGATGGCGGCCGGCCCCAGAAATCTCTGATTGCACAGGAACATCACCAGCGGCAGCAGAGACCAGCAGCTGCTTTTCCAGACGGGGGCTGGAAGTGTCGCCGCTTCGGTAGCTGTGGCGTGCTGCAGTCGATACGTAACAACCATCAGTGTGATGAGCAGGAGCAACTGGAATGTCGGTGAACGGTGGGAGAAGGCGATGTCATCGGCTGTGAGCAGAATCTGCGAGAGTCTCCACGATGCTGAGAGATCAGCGAGGCAAAACTGGATCTGTTGAATGAGGCCGATGTATCCAGCTGGTGTAATCAGCGTACCGAGGGTGAATGAAATCGCTGCGAACGTCCGACTGAACTGGATCTCGTCTGAGGCGAGGCTGGAATTGAGATTTGGATGACGCCGTGGTTGAGTGGCCTCTGGTGGGGGCATCAGGCGGGAGGCAGGAGCCAAGAGCAGGATCAGAATGCCCCAGGGGGCTCCTGGAGCGAGATTTGCCCACAGCGTTCCGAGGCAGATTCCGCTTAACACCGCAGCAGATCGAGTGTGCAGGTTGCGGAGACCAATTCGCTGTGTGAAGAGCAGCAATCCGGCTGTCAGCAGGAGTGGTTGAGAAGAGATCCCATCGCGAATTGCGAGCAGTAATAATGGCACTGACAGAAGTGCATCCAACGAAAGTGCGGCAGAGCGAAGCGCCGAACGTGCGGCGAGCCAGGCGATGAGGGCAAGCAGCAGGGGAATGGCTGTGGCGAGTGCAGTGGTTTCTCCTGCCAGAAAAAGTCCGAACCCGGGGACACCGCTGAGCCAGTCTGCTTCCGGTTGCCGGGCCGCGAGCAGCAGATCGGCGGAAGGCTGAGTGCTTCCCAGGAATGCTTCGCGCCCGCGAGCAAGATTCCACCACAGGCCCTGCCATGTCACCTGCCTGGGCAGCAGGAGCAGTATGTTGAGAACAAACCAGATGAAAAGCGCGCGGGTGTCCCGGGGAGCGACTTGGGGCTGTTCCAGGCGATGTGCATGTGAATGCCGAGGCAAATGACCACTCCACGAGTCTTCAGGCGACTGACCTGACTGCAGCACCCGTCGTTCGCGGAGATGCAACGGGCTGAAAATGCAGAGAACCACCCGGAGTATAACCCCGGATGGTTCCGATTGCCTTTTGCTGACACCTGAACGCTGCTGATTTCAGCAGCCGGACAGAGACGCCACGATTTTGCTGTCAGTTCAGTAGCCGGCAGACTCGCTGGCGGCTTCTGCTTCACCGGCTTCTTCCTCTTCAGTCTGCATTGGTTCCGGTTCATCGGGAGCGTCTGCAACGCCAGGCTCAACACCGCCTCCACAACCGGGAATCAGAACCGAAAACATCATCAGACCAGCAAAGGTCAGGAGAAACCGAACCATGATAATTCCTTGTCAGCAAGAAAACAGTCGCGTTCATTTTCTGAAAGCGACGAAGAGTGAGTCGAGAGCCAGGCAGATCAGAATTCACCAATCACCTGGCCATCCGAGATATTCCCAAGGTTACGCCACGTCTGCAGATCAATATTTTCGCTGACGAAGCGAACACTGCCGTCTCCCAGCAGCGTCTGTACGCCGCCGGTATGCAGGCTGCGTGCTGCCTGGTTGACGCGGTCTGAGTTCACACCGCAATCATACTCTTTCGAGTTGGGGCCTACAAATGAGGAGAAAAACGCGCACTGTGGGAAGTAAGAATAGAACCACGACATTCCCGCCTGACGACTGGTATTCGTGTCTTTACCAGCCGCAGCGCACAAGGTACGGTTTCCGGAGTCGTTTGAGGCAATTCGATAAAAACCAATGACCGTTTCGGCAACGATGACTGTGTTGGAGGATCCGTCGCTGATGTCGCGCATCTGTCGCTTTGTGTTCTGGCCGAACAGACCTGGCGGATTGGCATTCAGTCGAGTCGTGTCGCCCACCGCCGCTACGTAGTTGTTGGATGCATAGGCGGCGTTCGGTGTCTGACCGGAGACCTGTGCGCCAGCCAGAGTTGTCCAGGGAACTCGCCCACTGCCAGGATCAGACGGGCAACGAAATGCCGGGATCACCTGACGACGCGCACCACTCGGGTTGGCACCGTTTACACCTCCGTGACCGTCGGTACCGCTGGTGCCCTGTCCCATGTTCCAGTCAATCGTCTGGAAGATGTTTCCCTGTTCAATCTGGGGCAGGATGCGCGGTTGCCAGGCAATATTACCCGTGTACCAGGCATCAACAATTCCAGAGTAGGTGTTTCGGGTTCGCCCTGGAGGGAAAACTCGATAGGTATCGTGGTAATTGTGGAGCGCGAGCCCAATCTGCTTGAGATTGTTCTTGCACTGTGTGCGTCGAGCGGCTTCGCGAGCCTGCTGCACTGCAGGAAGAAGTAAAGCGACGAGAATGGCAATAATTGCAATCACGACCAGCAACTCGATCAACGTGAAACCCCGTTGACGAACGACTCTCTTCATTGATGTCTCCAGAAAAAAAAATGAACGCAGGCGGCAGCGTTTTCATGTTTTTCCGGAATGGCATCAAGAACGAGACAGGGTAATTAACGGCTATATCCACTTGTTCTCGCTCTTTTCTTACTTCTGACCTGGTTTGAGCGAAGGGAATGTCCGAAAAAAAACAAATTGCGGGCGGTCGCGGACGCCCGCAATTTTGGTGCTCCGGTTAATCAGGGATGCTTTGCCGTTCAGACTCAGAAATCCCCAACGACCTGTCCGTCTGCCATATTGCCCAGGTTTCTCCATGTTCGCACATCAAGGCTCTCGCTGATAAAGCGGACACTCCCGTCTCCAAGCAGACACTGCACACCGCCCGTATGAACGCTGCGAGAAGCCTGGTTGACCCTGTCTGAGTTGACTCCGCAGTCAAACGCCTTGGCATTGGGAGTATTCAAGCTGGAGAAGAACGCATTCTGCGGGAAGTAGTTATAGAACCATGAATTTCCGGCCTGTCGGTTTGTGTTGGTGTCTTTCCCTGCGGAATTGCACTGAGTGCGATTGCCACCATCGTTGCTGGCAAGTCGAAAAAAGCCGATGACCACTTCCGAAACAACCACAGTGTTGGAACTTCCATCAGTGATATCACGGAATGACCGCTTGGTGTTCTGCCCGAATAGTCCGGGTGGATTGCCATTCAGGCGGGTCGCATTCCCCACCGCTGCAGCATAGTTGGTCGTGGCGTAGGAGGCGTTTGTACTGCGGCCACTCACAGCTTGTCCGGTGGGCGTGATCCACGGAACACTGCCATTTCCGGGGTCAGAGGGGCAGCGGAACGCGGGGATAATCTGACGCCGAGCCCCGTTTGGGTTGGCCCCATTGACACCCTGGTCGCCATCAGAACCGCGAACGCCAGCATATCCAAGGCTCCAGTCGATGCTCTGGAAGAGGTTCCCCTGCTCCATCTGAGGCAGGAGTCGCGGGAGCCAGCCAATATTTCCCCGGTACCAGCCGACACCCTGCCCGGAGTAGGTATTGCGGGTTCTGCCGGGAGGAAAACAGCCGTAGGTGTCATGGTAATTATGGAGCGCGAGTCCAATCTGCTTGAGGTTGTTTTTGCATTGTGTGCGACGAGCTGCTTCACGCGCCTGTTGGACAGCAGGCAGCAGCAAGGCTACCAGAATTGCAATGATCGCGATCACAACCAGCAACTCGATCAGGGTAAAAGCGCGTCGCGATGTCAGATGTGTTCTCATGTTCACCTCCTGCGTTGTTGAAGAATCAAAAAATGGAGCAGGAGTGTGTCGATTTGTACGGTAAAAGTCAAGTTTGCGTATTTTTGTGTGGATTAGTGTTTATAAAGCGGCCACTTCCGCCGAGGGATCCACGCCGGTTGATGCAAATGGCGATTGACGACGCAGACTGCATCTTCGGAGATGAGGGTATTTCCAGGGGCAGTTTGCTCACGCAAATGGATTGAGTCCTCTGGATGTCATGGTGATTACTCTTCCGGTTCCGGCCCTTCGTCTGCCGCGACAGGCAGTTGCCAATCTGTCTGAGTTGGATGCCAGACTGGTCCGTTCTTCACAAATTGCCGCTCTATTCAGACGTTGATGAGGCGGCATGGTGTGCCAGTCGCAGCGTGCAGATTTCAGAGTGACGGCGACGGCCATTTGCCACTGTTCAAAAAAAAAACGCACAGCACCTGGAGCGGCACTGTGCGTTTTTTTGAGCAAACAGGGGGGGGGGCCAACTTAGAGCAGAATCACCATTCTCCAAGCGTCTCGCCCTTGTTGATGGATCCGGCTGCCATCCACGTCGCCTGATCAATGTTTTCGCTCACAAAGCGGGCGGACCCGTCAGCAAGCAGTACCAGAACGCCGCCGGTGTGGTAGCTGCTGGGTTCTTTGAGGCTCATGTCTGTGACAGAGTTGTCATTATCACACGATGGACCAGCATTCGGGCCGATCAGTGTCGTGTGCCAGGGGCCCCAATAGACTCTCCCGGAAGCCCAGAATCGCCCCTGCTCATCGCTGGAACCATTCCAGCCGGATCCGGAATCATACATGGAGAGGCAATTGTCGTAGTAGCTTCTGACAGTTGCAACATGAGCTGGATTGCGAGGATCCCAGTTACGGCCGTTCGTGTTATTTGCCCGTTGCAGCCGGTTACCGGTGACCACGCGATGCCATGGCTTACGGGGTTTGATTCCATTGAAGCGCCCGGTATTCACGCCAATCTGCATTTCCGACATGGCAATGGAGTTACTGGTTCCGTCGGTAATGTCGCGGATTTTTGAACCCTTGTAGAGCGTTGAGAAACCAGGATTATTGGTCCTCATCGACCAGTTTGAGGCTGGTCCGGCTGAGATTCCGTAAGAAGTCGGTCCCATGTTTGCCGTGTATGTGGCACCGGAACCCGGGTCACTTGGGCACAGGAACGCTGGAATTCGTGTGCGCGCCATTCTGTTGTTGACGGTGCTACCATTGTTATTGTCCCAGCGATAGCTCCAGTTAATTTGGTTGTAGACGTTGGTCTGCTCAATATATGGCAGCAACATGGCCAGACCGCTCCAGGACAGCCACGCCTGGTTGTACCGACCACCGTTATTCTCTGTCGTTCCTGCGACACCGTTGGAGGGAAACATGCCGTGTGTGTCGTGATAGTTGTGAAGTGCAATCCCAAGTTGCTTCAGGTTGTTGCGGCATTGTGTTCTGCGGGCTGCCTCACGAGCCTGCTGAACGGCTGGCAACAGCAACGCTACAAGAATGGCGATGATGGCAATGACCACCAACAACTCAATCAAGGTAAACGCACGCCTTGGCGTAGTTACGGTTCGCATACTGACCTCCTGAAATGATCAAGAAAGACTTATGAGCCCTGATCGTGAAGATATGTTCGCTTTTTGTCAAGTTCAGTTGTTTTGAATCACTTTTTGTGTTCGAAAAAGGACGATTCGTTGTTCGGTAATCACTGCTGCCGCTGCGACGACATCCGGCGGAGGTCACGGAGCGGTTCTGGAGGCGCCC
>JALRDR010001037.1 GCA_023262145.1 Planctomycetaceae bacterium
GTATTGTCGGCCGAAAACAACGCAGTCCCTTCAACCTGATACACAATCGCCTCATTCGGCAAAGCCGTGTGAACTTCCGCCTGCTGCAGGGCTGTCTGAGCAGCAGTCAGGAAACCCTCCAGTTGCACACGAGACAGATCCAGAGCCATTGTTGCTCGCCGAAATCCATGCAGCCGACCCTCCTCAGGCAACAGATCTCGCACGTCAAGGTCTGGTAACTGCAGCCGATCCCTCAGCGTCTGCTCATATTCCATACGCGTCAATCTGCGGAGCGGACCTCTTCCCTCAATGCGAATTGCCTGCTCATCTGCAGCCTGCAGCACACTTCCCAGCAACGGGAGCAATTCAGCCAGCTGGGATTCATTGCGTTCTGCATCGGCTGGCGGCATCTGCCCCTTTTGAATACGGTCGAAGATCCGAATCCACTGGTCATGATTTTCTGGTTGATGCAGGTCAGCCGAGAGTTGAGTCAGATCCAGATTACCGGCAGCTGATTCGCCTGAGTGGCAACTGCCACATTGAGCCTCAAGCAGTTGCAATGATCGCGCAGACATCTGCTGCGCCAGCAGCGATGGATTCATGACCAGCAGCATGGATACCAGCAGACATGCTTCCTGCAGGAATGGCCTCAATGCAGCAACTCCCGAATCACATGTCCGTGGACATCGGTAAGCCGACGTTCAATTCCGTTGTGATACCATGTCAGCCGCGTGTGGTCGATTCCCAGCAGATGCAGCGCTGTGGCATGCAGGTCATAGCTCATCGTCACCTGATCAACGGCCTGATATCCCAGCTCATCCGTTGCTCCGTAAGCGGTGCCACCGCGAATTCCGCCACCCGCCAGCCACGCCGTAAACGCATCCCCGTTGTGGTCGCGGCCCAGCGCATTCGCACCCTGACCAGCTGGCTGCCGACCAAACTCCGTTGTGCAGATCACCAGCGTCTGGTCCAGCATTCCTCGCTCCCGCAGATCCTGCAGCAAGCCAGCCGCTCCGCGATCGAGGACATCTCCCCAGTAGCCGTGGTCGCGTGGCAGGTCTTCATGACTGTCCCAGTTCGGTCGAATCCTGCGCGCTGTCGTGTTCTCGGCACCGCAATAAATCTGTACGAACCGCACACCTCGTTCAACAAGCCGACGGGCCAGCAGACACTGTCTGCCAAACCCACCAGCCTCCGGATGCTGCAGATGATACAACTTAGCGGTGGCGGTGCTTTCCTGAGTCAGATCCGCAGCCTCCGGTGCACTCAACTGCAGCCTGGCAGCCATTTCGTACGCACGAATTCGGGCTTCCAGTTCGCTTTCACTTCGGTCCAGCTGCAGATGTCGTCTGTTCAGGCGGTCGAGCAGTTGCAACCCCTGCTGTTCAGCGAGTGCACCACTGGTGTAGCCGTCCGGAGGAAACAGATCGGGAAGTGGACAGCGAATATCAGACAGATTGAGTGGTGTGCCCTGAAACTCCGCAGGCAGAAATCCAGCTCCCCAATTGATCACACCTCCCGGAGGCAGACCACGCTGGTCCGGAAGGACCACAAATCCAGGCAGGTCGTCAGCGGCACTGCCCAGACCATAAGTCAGCCAGCTGCCCATGGCAGGGAAACCAGGCAACGTGAAGCCCGTATTCATCATAAAACATGCCGGCCCATGCAGTGCCGTACGACTTTTCATGGAGTACACGAATGCCATATCATCGACACATCGCGATAATCGAGGCAACAATTCGCTCATCCACAAACCACTCTCGCCGTGCTGTCGAAAGCGCCAGAAACTTCCCCGGCAGGCCCCGGGCTTCGATGCAAAAAACTGCAGCACACCTTCGCTGTCAAATGGAGTTCCGTTCCGGCGTGTCAGTTCCGGCTTATGGTCGAAAGTATCAATCTGGCTCAGCCCGCCGGGGCAGAAAATCTGGATCACGGCGTGAGCATGTGGCGGGAAGTGTGTCCCTCTTTGCCGATCACTCCCCAGTACTGCAGCGGCGGCTGTCGCAGCAAACCCTCCGCCGAACTGGTTCAGCAATTGCCGACGCGAGCCGACGCGTTCAGGCAGTGTCGTCTGGCTGCGTTGAGACATCTGGTTCATCTGCTCAATCCATGTACACAAATTCGTTACTGTTCAGGAGTGCTCGGCAAAGCAGAAACAGGCGTTCATCCGCAGGGAGCTCCTCAACCCAGATCTGCTCCTCGCGAGCAGGCCTTCGGGCAAGAGCCAATTCAAACGCCCGCTCAGTCTGTCGCGTGGAGTTCTGACCGGCTGATTCACGTACTCGTGATGCAAAGTATCTTGCCTGCTGCAACATGAATTCATTGTTGTACAGTGTCAATGACTGCAATGGTGTGGTGGTGGTCAACCGCCTGGCTGTCAGATTCGCAGGGTCCGGACAATCAAGGGCTGTCAGGAACTCGGCCGGTGTTGTCCGCACCACATACCGATAGATGGTTCTCCGCCACAGTTCCGGACGATCTGCTGTCACATATTGGTAAATCGGAGCGTAGGCATCCTGGTAGGTGAAGTCCTCGTAACCAGGACCACCTCGTTCGCGATTCAGTTTTCCACTGGTCAGCAGTACTGCATCGCGAATCACCTCGGCCTCGACCCTGCGGACGTTCTGTCGCCAGTACAGTTGATTGTCCGCGTCAACGCTCACTCCGTCATTCCTCGCAAGGCTGCTCTGACACCATGTATCGCTGGTCAGAATCAGACGATGCAACGATTTGAGTGACCAGTTATTGCGGCTCAGTTCTGCCGCAAGAAAGTCAAGCAGCCGCCGTTGCAAAGGCGGAGCTCCAGCATTCCCGAAGTCACTTGGCGTGCGCACAAGTCCAGTCCCGAAATGCCACTGCCAGACGCGATTAGCAATCACCCTGCTGAAGAGTGAGTTCTGCGGATCCGTGAGCCACTGGACGAGAGCGGCTCGGCGTTCCCCGTCAGAGGCATTCGGCGGCTGCGGTGTCGCCGGAAGCATCTTCAGCAGGGCAGGGGGCGCTGGCAGCACCGGGTCACCTGCTGGTTGCTCGGGATCACCTCGCTGCAGAACCCGCAATGGCGGCACTTCCATTGCCGCCACAACTCCAAAAAAGTCCGGCTTCGTCCCCAGTTCACGGAGCCGCTGTTCAAGACGCCGTTGTTCTGCAAGAAGCTCAAGCAGTCGCTGCTGATCCGACTCATTCGGTTCGGATTGCTGCAATGGTCGCAGGAGCAGATCCCCAAATCCCGTCTGATCATGGCCGTACCCGTTGCCGCCATCTGTCGCCATCAGCGTCAGAAATCTGGCCGACTCCGGCAATGTCAGCTGCACGTCCTGAAGTCCGGAAGCACGCCGCAACTGTGGCAACTCGACAATGAGTTCGGCGTCCAGATAGATCCTGACATCCGCAGCATAGGTGCCCTCAGCCCCAAAATAACCGACCTGTGCTGTTAACTGCAGACGACGATCGATGAGATTCCCGCAGGCGTTCGTCTGCTGGAAGAGCAGGGCTCGCAGTGGGAGCAGATCAAAGGTGATCGCGGCGTTCGCATGCAGCCCCAGCA
>JALRDR010001085.1 GCA_023262145.1 Planctomycetaceae bacterium
GAAGAATTTTGAAAACCTCGACCGCGACGATCTTGTGACTCAGACAATGACCGCATTTGCCGGGATCACTGTGAATTGTGCCCGCTGTCACGATCACAAATTCGATCCTGTCTCACAGGAAGACTACTACTCATTGCAGGCCGTGTTTGCCGGAATCGGCAAGGGTGATATCCCCTGTGAAGATGACCCGGAGGTGGCTCGCCGCCGCCGCCACTGGAATACACTCCGGAATGCAGCACCGGAGAAGTTGTCTGAATATGCTGATGCAGACCTGCTGGCGAGAATTGCTGCCTGGCAGCAATCCGCGGTGCTTCCGCCAGCCTGGGAACAGCCGCGGATTCAGTCGCTGCATACAGATTCCGGCACTTCCCTCAGGACACAGCCTGACGGCTCGTTGCTGGCTGAGGGTGATGTACCGGCGACAGAGACAACTGTCCTGACCGTCAGTTCGTCATTGTCAACAGTGACCGCCTTTCGCCTCGAAGTACTCACTGATCCGGGTTTGCCAGCCAATGGACCGGGCCGGGCAGCCAACGGCAATCTGCATCTGAATGAAGTTGAAGTACGGCTGTTTCATGCTGCCCAGCCGGATGGTACGCCCGTGACAATCAGTCAGGCAGCGGCCGACTTTGAGCAGGATGGATGGCTGATCAGTCATGCCATCGATGGTGATGCCGCCACTGCCTGGGGGATTCATCCGCAGGAAGGGCAGTCTCATGTGGCTGTGTTCACTTTTTCCACACCAGTCACCCTGCAGCCGCAGGATTCACTGATGATCACCCTGAGGCAGGATCATGGCCGTCAGCACGTGATCGGGCGGCTGCGTGTTACCCTGACCGATCACCCGCAACCTGCACTCGGCTCCGTTCCCGCAGAACTGCTGGCCACCCTTGAGCTTCCTGAAGCCGAACGCACGCCGGCACAGATTCAACAACTGCACAAGTATATTGTCGGGCAAATTGCTGAACAGGAACTTCAGCAACTGCCTGCACCTCAGCTGATCTACGCCGCCGCAACGTCAGCGGTCAATGAACGCGGAACAATTGTCTACAGCGAACCACGGCCGATCTATCTGCTGCACAGAGGAAACGTGGATCAGCCTGTTCGGGAAGTGGGGCCGGGAGCACTGCAGGTGCTGCAGCATCTGTCCCCACGATTCAACGAAACACTGGACCAGCACGAATCCACCAGGCGAGCGGCGCTGGCCGAATGGCTGGCATCCCCCGACAACCCACTCACGTGGCGAACCATCGCCAATCGGGTCTGGCACTTTCATTTCGGTCGGGGAATCTGCGATACGCCAGGCGACCTTGGGCGCATGGGCGGAATTCCTTCCCACCCGCACCTGCTGGACTGGCTGGCCTGCGAAATCCGGGATAGCGGTTCATTGAAACAGCTGCACCGACTGATCGTTTCCAGCAGAACATGGCAGCGATCGTCGCAGACGTCACTCCTGCTGCAGGAATTCGATCCGCAGAATCGCCTGCTTGCCAGACGCTCCCGGACCCGACTGGATGCAGATTCATGGCGGGACTCTGTACTGCGAGCCAGTGGACAGCTGAATCTGCAGATGGGTGGTCCCGGAATCTCGTATTTTTCCACTTCTCCCGGGGCACAACTGACCCCGATACTCGATTATTCAGACTATGACTGGAACAGCCCGGAAGCTGGACGACGCAGTGTCTATCGCGTTGTCTGGCGAGGAATTCCGGACCCTGTGATGGAGGCGCTGGACTTCCCGGATCTCGGTCTGCTGATCCCATCGCGAACAGAGTCCGTCTCTCCACTGCAGTCACTGACGCTGATGAATAACCGCTTTGTTCTGCACCAGTGCAACGCGATGGCACAACGTATTGATGCAGCTGCCACAGATTCAGCAGCCTGCATTGACCGGGCAGCTCTGGTGGTATGGCAAAGGTGGGCAACTCCCGAAGAGAAGGAGATTCTGGGCAATCTGCTGCAGGAGCATGGGCTGCCTGCCGTCTGCCGACTGCTGCTGAACAGTAATGAGTTTCTGAGCCTCGACTAGGACTGCAGCCGCGTTCGCGGGCTCCGATTGCGAGCTCCCGGGATTCGTCTTGAGGTGAATTGCTGAATTGTGCGATGCTCCCCCGTGACCAGGTCGCGTCGCCGCGCAGATTTCTCGGCTGACCCGCGCGCGACCAGTCCTGTTTCTCGGGGATTACAGCGCCGACAGTAACGCTGCTGGCGTCTATCCCAACGTTCAGAACTCTCTTCTCCACAGAGCTCCCGAATGCGTTCATTCCATCGCCTGAAACAGTTGGCAGTTCAACAAGTCAGACTGCTGCAACTGACGTTGTGTATGCTGATCATTACCT
>JALRDR010001086.1 GCA_023262145.1 Planctomycetaceae bacterium
ACAGTGAACTGGTCACGATGATCTGCCAGCGGCTGAAGCAATTCCGGAAGTTCGTATTCCGCCCCCGCCTGCTGCGGAAAGAATGCCGACTGATAGAACCCGAGGTAAGTCCCCACACAGACAAGCCGAGTGGGTGTCGTCGCCGCGTCGTCAGCCCCCTGTGCAAGAGACTCCAGCGCTGGCAATGCCAACCCGGCTGAGCCTGCTCGAAGCGCGTTTCTGCGAGTCCAGCGCGATGCCAGCGTCATGGTGTTGATTCCTTACCCGGCAAAAGTCTGCAGTAATCCTGAGCTCAAGGGGTTCGCTGACTGCGTCAGATCAGAATGAAACAAGCCGATTCCGGCTTCGCTGATCATCCCCACTTTCGGTTCCGAACTCAACCCGGAAGCAACAGAATCGCTGTCCGAGCTGTGCGTTATTGGTCCGACTGGAAAAACCGGCAGACTCTCGGTAAGTCACCTCTGGTCTGATCTCAGGCAGGAGCATACACTTTCCGGCAACAGCCCATCACACTTCTTTGCTGAACACCGCACTGCCTGGCATCGTGCACCTGGGTGCATCAGGCGGTGGCATGGCCGCCTGGCTCAATACAATCGGACTCGCCCTGCTGCTTTGGCAAACTCCATGACGCCAGGCCGTATCGCTCTCACCAACTTTCATCAGCGACTCTTATGCAGAATCTTCTGAACGAAGCACTTGCACATCGGGCAGTCAGGCATCCCTACCTGAATGCATTGTCGCAGGGTGCATTTCCAGATATGCCTGCCGCATTACGTGATTTTGCGGTTCAGTATGCAGCGTATAATTCATGGTTCCCGAATTACCTGACAGCCGCAATCTCACAACTGCACGACACCGAACACCGCAGACATCTGCTCTGCAACCTGACCGAAGAGCAAGGGCAACTCAGTGAAGCTGAGCTGCAGCAGACACGGGCGATCGGGATAGCTGATGAGTGGATTCAGGGCGTTCCACATACAGAGTTGTTCAGGCAGTTCGCCACGGCCATCGGTGCCGATCCGGGGCAGATGCCGGATATCGCTGCTGAAATCTGGCGAGAGTCGCTGCTGGCACTGATTCAGAACGGAACTCCGCTCCAGGCACTTGGCGCCATCGGGCTCGCCACCGAATCAATTGTCCGCGAAATCTATCGGCCGGTTGTGAAGGCGATCAGTACAAATACGAACCTTTCTCCTCGACAGTATGTCTTCTTCACGCTGCACACTGTCGTCGACGACGAACATGGCATCGTACTGCTTCAGATTGCAGAGCAGATTGCTGCGGCAATGCCGGACGGGGTGCATGAGCTTCGCAAGGGGATGCTCAAGGCGCTTAATCTGCGTGCAGCATTCTGGGATGCTCTGCTGGTCAGAGCGGAACAGTTGTGATGCAGTCGGTCATCTTTCAAAGCGCCCGCCATCGACCAGAACAGCTCATTCGTTGACGATTCACTCTTGTCCAGTCACCACCCAATGACCGCACCTCACGACACCAGACAGCTCTACGATCAATCAGCCGCAGACTGGCGCCGCAACCAGCCGATGCTGCTGTCGGATTACACTGCGCGACCATTTGTGATGAACCTGTGTGCTCCTGTGCAGGGACGCAGTTTTCTTGATCTGGGGTGCGGTGAGGGCTACGTCAGTCGACAACTGGCAGATCTGCAGGCGGGTGCGATTCATGGCGTTGATCTTTCTGCGGAGATGATTCGGCAGGCCCACGAGCAGAGCACTTCCGTTTCCGGTGACACCCGGCTCACATACGAAGCCGGCGACCTGCGTGTCTGGTGTCCTGAACTGAAACAGAAATACGACGTCGTACTGGCCGTCTTTCTGTTCAATTACCTGACCAGTCAGGAAATGACTCGAGTGCTGCAGTTGGCATTCGACTCGCTCAGGCCGGAAGGGACGCTTATCTTCACCGTTCCCCACCCGCTGTTACCGTGGCTGCGGCCGCATGAATTCCCGTTCTACTTTGATGCAGACGCCGGTTATTTCTCGGGACTCAACCGGCAGTTTCAGGGACAGATCTGGCGTCGCGATCGCCAGGCTGTTCACGTGCAGTGCGTACACAAACGCTTCAGCGATTATTTTGAGGCGTTGCGGACAGCGGGGTTTTCGGGGCTGCCGGAAGTGCACGAGCTGACTGTGACAGACGAACATCTTCGGATCGACCCGGAGTTCTTTACACCGCTGCTGGACACCCCGCTCCATGCGGCATTCAGGATTCAACGCTGATGCAGACACTCGCCGAATCCGCTGCAGAACTTGCCTGGAGTTCTCTGCCCGCATTGTCACAACTGCATCACACACTACCGCCGCAGGTTGAACAGGAGTGCCTGGAAGCAGCGACTGCAGCAATCCCTGAAGACCCGATGGCATTCAGCTCCGCAGAGCTCAGCAGCGATACGCAGTCATTTCTGGCAGATCTGAGAAGCAGGCTGATGCATGGCCCGGGAGTTGCAATTCTGCGTCCCTCTGCGACCACGGAGACTGAGCACCTGCGGATACTCTATGCGGTGGTTTGCCGCAGTCTCTCCCGCTTATCACGGAAACCATAAATTCCCGCCAAGAATAAAACTTGGAATGGTTGAAGTTCAATCGACTTTCCAGCATCTGGACCTTTAACGTGTTTGCAGAATCTGACGAACTTCAGGATGTGTTCGACTTTGGCGGCAACAAATTCGTAAGGCGCATCCTTACGTTCCACCATATCGAGAAAACGCTGACAGGCCAGCTTGAT
>JALRDR010001091.1 GCA_023262145.1 Planctomycetaceae bacterium
TGTTGTGTTTTTTCCGGCAACGTTCCACCGCCCGCAAAACACAGGTCCTCTCGCCCGTCACCATCCAGATCAAGCGTCGCCAGTCCGCCACCCAGTGACTCGAGGATTGAGAAGTTGCCCGCCTCTTCTCCATTCTGATAAGCAAACTGAATCCCGCTCTCAGCAGCCCTCTCAACGAAGGACCAGACCGGTGGCAGCGAATCTGCAGCGGGAACGACTGTCTCTGTAATGACTTCCGGTGGCGCGTCACTGCACCCCGCCAGAACCAGAACAAATGCACAGGTGCCGTGCAGAATCTGTTGAAAAGAAGGCATAGCGAGAGATTCCATCGTCACAGCGATACAAAATGGCGAGGTCTGAAATGCATTCTGTGACGCGGTCGATTCAGGTGCAATCCGGAAGTGCCGATTGATGCTGCGATCGCATCCGCTTCGGCAGACCTGACCGAAAATCTCACCGCTGTTTCCTGCTCACCCACATCAGCCGCCTGAAGACTACATCTTTCCAACGCCGCCCCTTATGATATGGTGCTGAGATTCCGATCTGTTCTCCCTGATACAGGCACTGCCATTCATGATTCACGTGATCGCCACAATTTCTCTGCAGCCAGGTTCCCGAGCAGCCTTTCTGCAGGCATTTCATGAACTGATGCCCCTTGTCCACGAAGAGGTGGGGTGCATTGAGTACGGACCGGCGATTGACGTTGATGCCGGCCTCCCCAATGGGCCAGCCTTGCGTGATGACGTTGTTGTCGTTGTGGAAAAATGGGAATCCACTGCAGCTCTTCGTGATCACCTGCAGGCTCCTCACATGACGACGTATCGCGCACAGGTGCGTGAACTTGTGATCTCAACTCAGATTCAGGTCCTTGAACCAGCCTGAATTCTGTAGTCATCAACCGGCCGTCAGCCCACCCGCTCAGAAAACTCGATGCTCAGCCCACGCCTTTACAAATCCACTGGTATCTACGACTTCTTCATCAAGTCTCTGGGATACGAGCGCAGCATCGACCGCTTTCTCTCTGAGCTTGCCGTCGAAATCAAAGGACCTCTGCGGATCCTGGATTCCGGCTGCGGCACCGGGCTGATGGGCCTGCATTTCCTCAGCCGATTTCCTGAAGCGCAGCTTGTTGCCACGGATCTGGAACCAAACTGCCTGCGAACCACGCTCAGTAATGCCCGTTCACGCAAACTTGCCTGGGACAGAATTCAGACGGGCATCGCTGATATCTCCCACCCGTCTCGACTGACACTTCCGGACGGTTCGGTCACACAACTGCAGAGATCCAGTTTCCATCTGATCTGCCTCGGAGCTGTCGTGGGTTACGCCAACTGCACTGAATCTTCCATCAGGGAACTCATCTCGCTGCTGGCTCCGGGGGGCATACTGATCAACCTGGAGATGAACGAAAGCCCTTCCGGCAAGTTCTTCTCTCGCCAGTATCACTACTCCAATATTGCCCTGTCGCAAATGAAGCAGATCTTTCAGGACGAGGGTTGTGAGGTCACGCTGCGTCGATTCCGTTTTCGCCACCTGCCAGCCAAACTGACGCGCGTCGCAGTGATTGCTCAGCGTTCTGCGGATGCCGCTCAGATCAGCAGCTGATTCGCGTTGATTCGTAATCCCCCGGTATTCAGACCATGCTGCTCTGCAGCCCGTTCAGGACAGGATTTCCTGCACGACGTGGCCATGGACGTCAGTCAGTCGAAACTGCCGGCCCTGGAAACGATAGGTCAGCCGCTCGTGATCAAATCCCAGCTGATGCAGCACCGTGGCCTGCAGATCGTGCACGTGCACCCGATTCTCCACGGCATTGAATCCCAGCTCATCTGATGCCCCCCAGTTCATCCCGGGACGGATTCCACCGCCAGCCATCCAGATGGTGAATGCATAAGGATGGTGATCACGTCCCCAGCGTGGCCGATTCCCCAGATCACCCTGGATGAACGGAGTTCTGCCAAACTCACCGCCCCAGATCACAAGCGTCTCATCGAGTAGTCCAAGACGATCCAGATCCCGTACCAGGGCAGCAGACGGCTGATCTGTATCGCGACACTGGCTGTATAACTCCGTGGTGATGGAATTATGCTGATCCCATCCGGCGTGCATCAACTGCACAAAACGAGTTCCGCGTTCCACCAGACGCCTGGCCAGCAGACAGTTGTGGGCAAACGTCCCGGGCTCCGCCACGCCTGGTCCATACATATCCAGTGTCTGCTGAGTCTCAGAGGAGAAATCGGTGAGCTCCGGCACACTGGTCTGCATCCGGAACGCCATTTCATACTGCGCTGTTCTGCTGGCCGTTTCCGGATCCCCCGATTCGCGCAGTTTGAGCTCATTGATTCTCGCAATATCGTCCAGCCAGGCACGCTTCATCGTCGACGTCATGCCCGAGGGATTGCGGATATACAGAACAGGGTCACCGCTGCCGCGAAATTTCACTCCCTGAAATCGCGATGGCAGAAATCCGTTGCCCCAGTAGAAATCATAGAAAATCTGGCCGCAGGTCGTGTTCTTCGTAACTGAGGTCATCACAACAAAAGCCGGCAACGTCTCCGTCTCAGAGCCAAGCCCCCATGTGGCCCACGCTCCCATCGTCGGGCGTCCGGGAATCTGAGCCCCGCTGAGCAGGAGCTGAATTGCCGGAGCATGATTCACTGCATCCGTGTGCATGCTGCGAATGAAACACAGGCGGTCGGCAATCCCAGCGGTGTGCGGCAGAAAGTCACTCACCCACGCTCCGCTGTCGCCACGCTGCCGAAATGGCTCCACCGGAGCAAGCATCAGCTTGCCATCAGCATTGCCAGTCATCGTGCTGAAGCGTTTGCCTTCTGAGAAGCCTGCGGGCAGAGGCTTTCCGTGCAGACGCTGCAGCTCCGGCTTGAAATCAAAAAGATCGACATGCGTCGGAGCACCGTTCTGGAACAGATAGATTACACGCTTTGCACGCGGAGCAAAATGTGGCAGAAGCGGACGTTCATTTGCCGACGCACTGCTTCCCTGGAGCAATTCGGCCAGGGCAACCCCACCCAGCCCAAGAGATGTTCGCCCCAGCAGTTCCCGGCGAGTCAGGTCTGCGACAGACTCTGAAATCGGATGCATCGTTCTGTTTCCTGTATGAGTTTACGGTACAGCCATTGCCGCTGACGGCCCGTAAATCCGTTATTCCCGTGTCAACGCCTCGTCCAGGTTGAGCACTGCCAGACACAGTGCCGACCACGCTGCATGCTCTGCGGGCTCCAGCTCCTCGGCTGCAGGGGCCTCCCCGGCAGACACCAGTTGCTGTGCCAGCGTCGAATCAGTGGCGAACTGCTCCCGCGACCGCTGCAGCCCGGCCAGCAATACCTTTGCTTCCTCGTCCTCAGGAGGACGACATAGCACTCGTTCACAGATCTCATTGAGCCGCCCACGATCCGAACGATCCGCTCCCTGCAGTACACGCTGAGCAAGCACGCGTGCCGCCTCCACATAGGTCACATCATTGAACAGCTGCAATGCATGCAGCGGAGAATTCGTACGAAACACATCGACCGAACATGTCTGGCGGGGAGAATTATCAAAGAAGATTGTGGGGCCGATGATTCTTCGCCAGAACACATACAGGCTGCGGCGATACAGAGATTCCCCGTGGTCCTGGGTGTACGTCTTGCGACCAAATGTCGCATCTTCCCAGACGCCTTCGGGCTGATACACCTTGACCGGGGGACCGCCCTGCTCTGTGCACAACAGGCCGCTCGCCGCCAGCGCCTGATCACGCAGCATCCACGATGCCAGTCGATAACGCGGTGCTCTGGAAAGCAGGCGATTATCCGGATCGTGTTCCAGCTGCAGTTCTGTTCGACGCGATGTCTGGCGGTATGTGTGGCTCAGCACAATCGTCCGCAGGAGCTGCTTCAGATCCCAGCCGGAGTCCCTGAACTCGCAGGCCAGCCAGTCCAGCAGCTGCTCCTGCTGAGGAATCTCTCCCTGCACGCCAAAGTCACTCGCTGTCTTCACCAGTCCCTGACCAAACAGAAGCTGCCAGTAGCGATTTACCAGCACGCGCGCAGTGAGCGGATTACGATCGTCCATCAGCCAGCGGGCCAGCTCCAGACGATCAGGTTCACTCTCACTTTCCAGCTGCGGCAGGCTCACAGGAGTTCCCGCGGTCACAGCTTCTCCCGGCGCGCTGTAAAGTCCGCGCTCCAGCATGAACGTCTCCCTGCGTTCACTGCGGTCCTGCATCACCATCACCTTCGGAATCTCGCCACGAACCGCCGCGAGCCGGTCTTCCGTCTGCTTTTTCGCCGCAACCAGCTGTTGCCATTCTGCATCAGCTGCCTGATGCTGCTCACGGAGCAGCTGTGTCTGCTCCGCTGTCCGTTCCGCCGCAGCAGTACGCAGTGCCAGCAGCAACTGCTGGTCCTTGTCGTTGTTCAGTCCGGCATTCGCATTGCCGCTGATCGACACCCGGAAACGACCCAGATTGTGGCTGGCATGCGCCGAATCGTGGCGCAGAACAACCTTCAGCCGGTCTCCCTGCTGAAGATCAACCGGAGATTCCAGCTTGAGTACTGCAGCGTGATCCCGATCAACCGGGCGGCCTTCGTAAACGGCCCAGCCAGACTGCCGGTTGCCATCGAAGACCCTGTCAATGGTCAAATCCCCCTGCTCGAATGTGGCCTGACCGCTGACGATATGAATTCGTTGCTCCTGTTCGTCCCGCAGCAAGGAGAGTTCCAATTCCGTCAGTACAAAATTGCCGCTGTCGGATCTGGCCAGACCGCCTCCGGTGTGTGTTTCGTGTCTCAATGCATCCAGTCGCAGACTGACAGCTTTTTGCGCTGTGACGGGGAAAATCAGTGTGTATGTATCATTCGCTGGATTTGGCCCGGAAGCCAGGATCGCACCATCCGCGGACTGCTTCAGCTGCTGATATTCGGCCTGCAGCTGCTCCGCAAACAGTGGCTGCCAGTGCAGCTCATTGCCCTGCTGCTGCAATTGCTGCTGTTCCCATGCTGACTGAGTCTGCAACAACTGATCAGCCCGCTGGCTGAACTGCCCGGTCAGTTCCTGTAGTTGTCGCTGATATTGCTGAATCTGCTCCGACTGCTTTGCCGTGGGTGCCTCCAGCAGCGGAGCCGTCTGGCCACTGCCACCACCGCCGTTCACGGGCGTCTGATTGAAGAACGCAAAGAAGCGGTAGTAATCCTGCTGTGTCAATGAATCGAACTTATGGTCATGACAGCGACAGCAGTTCAGAGTCAGCCCGAGCCAGACAGTTCCGGTGGTTTCCGCCATATCCATCACGTAATCCACGCGATTCTCTTCGGCAATGCGGCCGCCCTCACCGTTGATCATATGATTCCTGCAGAACCCGGTGGCAAGCTTCTGTTCAAACCCGGATTCGGGAAGCAGGTCTCCGGCCAGCTGCCATTCAGTGAACTGGTTAAATGGCAGATTCTGATTGAAGGCCTGGACAACCCAGTCTCGCCACGGCCACATTGTCCGCTCCTGGTCCCCCTGATAGCCATTGCTGTCTGCATACCGGGCGGCATCCAGCCAGTCCCACGCCATACGCTCTCCGAATGACGGCGATTCCAGCAGTTGCTCAACCAGACGCTCATACGCCCCCTCTTCAGTGTCTGCCAGAAATGCCGCAATCTCCCGGGCATTCGGGGGCAGACCACGCAAATCCAGCGAGAGTCGGCGGATCAGCGTGCGCCGATCAGCCTCCTCGCTGGCCTGTAACGGACTCTGCTGCAGTCGTGACTGAATGAACGCATCAATCGGATTACGAATCACTGCTCCACTGGTTGCTGCAACCTGCGGAATCTTCGGACGCTGTACCGCCTGCCATGACCAGTGCTGATTCCATTCTGCCCCGGCATCGATCCAGGCACCGATCAGTTCCTGCTGGTCGGCAGTCAGTACATGCCCGGAATCCGGCGGGGGCATCTGCAGATCTGCCTCAGCGGACGTGATTCTTGCATACAGCTCACTTTCACCGCGAGCACCGGCAGTGATCACACGCATTGCTTCCCGCTGATCATGCAGGGCCAGGTCTGCTTCGCGGCGTTCCGCATCCGGCCCATGGCACTGAAAACAGTTTTCTGACAGCAGCGGCAGAATCTGGCGACTGAAATCCGGCGACTCTGAAGCCTGCAGCGGAATCATCGTAAGAAATGCCAGCCAGACCGTCTGGATGCGGTCGATCATCAGAACTTCCCCGTGGGTGTGAATGAAATGGGGCGAAGTGAGGCCCTGCAGTGTAACACGCTCATCGCAATTCCGAGATGCAAATCTCGTTCAGGACAGCAGCACTTCTGTGTGCCCTTTGCGAACATCGAAGCAGACAACCACCCCGTCCTCGTCGCGAAACCATGTCCCTGAGACGAGGTCCTGCTTTCTTCGCACTTCACGGAGTGACTGCTGTTCGCCTTTCCATGATACAACCGGCGACGCACTGATCCGCTGAGTCCTGCAGGAAAGCGTCAGATCGGGGCAGTCAAACAGTGATTTCAGGGCGACCCGGCCTTCCAGCCGACGAATCTCGGTCAGCTCCTTCGTAGCCCAGTAACGAGCAATTTCACTCAGCTTCATCCACAGAATCCGATCGGAAAATCGCGAGTGAACGGAATCCACGACACGCTGAAATGCTCGAAACCCGGAGCGGGTTCCATTGCTGTACATCCCCGGCCAGTGACACAAAAAGAATCCTGGCTGTCCCCGCAACAAGAGTTCCACCAGCCGCCCGGAAGTTGCCTCTTCATCTGCGTACAGGTCCGGACGAGGCTCCACATCTCCCTCCCATCCACCAAACCAGTCGCCGGTACCGGCCGGAATATTGACCGTCAGTTCCGGCGTGCCGCTGGCCAGCCCGGAGACGTGCTCCAGTACAGGTTCGGTACTTCCGTCCCCGTCAATTACGTACTTGAAGTAATGCGGAATCTCAACGGGAAAAACATCCCGCACAGCCTGCTGGACAGCCAGCGAAAGTTCCGGCTTCACGAGGTTCCCAAATCCCCCTGGCGTCGTGATTCCCTCGCAGGGCAACCCGCAATTCCGCAGAATTCTGAGTGCATAAGCAAGATACTCGGCAATCTGATCAACGCTCTGCGGCTGCCGCGGCCAGGAATTCTCCATGGTCGCCGGACTGATTTCCTCCAGCGGTCGCCCCGTCTTCAGATCAATGACTCGCGTGTGCGTAATCATCTCCGGGTGGATATCCCAGTTCGGCAGCATCAGGTCCCGAACCAGTTGCAGGCTGTCCTGAAGATCCTTCCGCGACCAGCCCGGCAGCTCCCGATCCAGCCAGCCGGTACAGGCTGGATAAGGCACGATGCTGTACTTGCCCTTCACTCCCCGCGCTGCACACCACTCACCAAATTCCCGAACGAACAGATCGGGTATCTCACGCGGAAATGTCTGCCATGGTTTCTGGTAAACCGCACGATCCGGATAACAGGCATGGAACTGTGGAATGCAGAAATGCCCCATGTTTACGAGGCAGGTGGAATCATCGATGATGAAGGTGAGTGGCAGCCGGGCGCGCGGAAAGATGATCCGGGCACTGTCATCCTGCTCTGGTCGCTCTCCGGGGGGAGCCTGAGCAGACACGGAGGGAGCTCGCCAGCCATGCAGGGTTGCCGCAACGGCGGCTGCGGATCCAGCCAGAAAAGTACGCCGATGAAATCCAGCAGACATCTTCTTCCTCTCGCTTGCAGAACCACGCAGACTTGCAGAACCCGATGCGGCTTCGGAAAAGCTGCACCGCTGCTGCTGAAGTTAACTTCCTGCAGGGACATTGTCTTGCCCGGCACGCCCTGACCGGACGACACGCACAACAATGAGGCTGCTCTTCGTCTTCTCCCCAGGTGCCGCAGAATCCAGGTGCCGCAGAATCACCGGAACAGTTACCGTCAGACACGCCACGGCATGAATCAAAGGCTGAATGCTGTCTCCGCAGGATACGTTCTGTCCAGGGAACTGTGGCTGCCGGAAGGCCCGTTGAAGCAGACGCCGACAGACCGCTGCGTCTCACCCACCGGCCTTGACCTGCAGGTGGTCCGATCAGTAATCCGGTAGTGGTTTCTTTGGATTCAGCCCAAATTCAACTGAACAGTCCGTTTACACGCCCGGTAAGCACCCGGAGAATCCTTTGGTTCGCTGGTTCAGCAGGCAGATCCCGATAACATACCACGCTGAACTTGCACTGCAGGAAAACGGGGTCAGCACCTGCAGTATGTCAATTCCCGCCTCAAACTGTCTCGTTGTCGCCTGTTCCACTGGACAAAACGTGCGACGAGGTAGCGCACAGTACCGATAAATGCCGTGATCCAGTGGGTTATCCAATGGGGCGTGTTTTGCATTTCTCCTGTTATCTCACCCAGGCTGCTCAACCTGCCCTCCGCAGTCGCCGGAACTTCTGATCAGCAAAGAAAAAGATCCTGATGCCCGAACTGCCGACATTGCGATATGCATCACAGACTGATGTCGGGATGCGCAGAGCAACGAACCAGGATTCCCTGGCGATTCGGCTGAGTTCTGATTTCCAGTCGTGGTCGGAACAGGGTCATTTATTTGTGGTTGCCGATGGAATGGGTGGGCATGCCGTGGGTGACCTTGCCAGTCGGATCGTTGCGGATTCGCTTCCGCTGGCGTGGTGCAAGTCAGCAAAGGAAGAACCAGCAGAGCGGCTGCAGGAGGCCATCCATGCAGCGAATCGCGCCATCAACGACCGAGCAGTGCAGAACCCCGAATTCAAGGGCATGGGCACCACCTGCAGCGTGCTCAATCTTTCCAGCAGAGGGGCGTTCATCGGACACGTCGGTGACAGCCGTGTTTATCGGCTTCGACACGGCCTGCTGCAGCAACTCACTTTCGATCACAGCCTGCAGTGGGAGATGATTCGCCTGGGGCGTTCGACGGCTGAGAATGTGGAAAATGAACATCCCCGCAATGTGATTACTCGATGTCTCGGTCCTGACCTGGGTGTGCAGGTGGATATCGAGGGACCGTTCTCTGTTCACCCCGGCGATGTATTCCTGCTCTGTTCTGATGGTCTGACCAACCACGTCAGTGATGCGGAGATCGGGCGGACACTGCGGGAATTACCGGTGAATGAATCGTGTCGCTTTCTGATCAATCTGGCGAATTGTCGGGGAGGTCTGGATAACAGCACTGCCATCGTAGTACAGATCGAGCAGTATCCGGACATTGAGGGTACTCTGACGGACAGTGCGTTTGTCGCCCCGCTGCCACCAGCTCCACCGCAACCAGCATCGCGGCCACTCCGTAGGCTTCCGCTGACTGCAGCCGCGGTACTGCTCACGATCCTTGCCGCTGCGTTCTGCTTTTTTGGTGGCTGGCCGCTTGCAGGTGCGAGCGTCCTGGCGGTGGGACTGATCGCCATCTGGCTGTACAGACGTCCAACTGCCGAAGTCGTCATCCAGCCACCTGTACCCGTTGCCGTCCCTGAAGTTTCCCAGGAATCACGGCCCCATATTGAATCCTGCAGTCAGCTGCGTTCCTCGTTTCTGCCCCAGTCCCCGTATCGCAGCACAGAGAGTTTTTCTTCGGAATACCTGCAGACGCTGGTCAATGATGTACTCCGCGAACTGCTGCAGAATGCGCGGACAGCCGGCTGGAAAACGGACGCTGATATCAAGGGAATACAAAGCAGGAATGCCGGCGACAGGAGCGGCAAAGGTGAGCAGCTTCTGGGGAATGTCCGCACCATCAACACCGTCATGCGAGATTTCTACTCAGCCACACGAGGCGCCGGCGTCGGCAGCATCTGAGCAGTTCAGGAAGCTCTGTGTTCCAGTTCCGTGGTTATCTCTGCCCCCGCTGACAGTGTCTGATAGACAACACAATAGCGTTCCGTCAGCGACAGCAGTTTACGCAACTGATCCTCCCCAGCCTCAGATTGCACACAGAACAGAATTCGCAGTTTCTGAATGCCTACCGGAACATCGCGATCAACCCCCATCGTTCCGCGAAAATCCATCACTGCAGACGCATCAATCCGACAGCTGGCAATCTTCAGCCCCATTGCTGTCGAGACTGCTGCAAAAGTAGTCCCGGCACAGGTAATCAGTGCCTGCAGAAGTAATTCCCCGGAGCAGGCCATCGTCCCGTTTCCTGCCGCAGCCGGATGCAGACCGGCATGCAGCTCACGCCCGTCATTGACCAGCAGTGGCACACGACAGCCAATGCGTTCCAAATCCACAACCCCCTCCGCGGTGAGTGTAATCAGCGCGGTTTCCGGTCGTTCGCTATACAGCTGCTTCAATGGCGCCTGCAGCTCGCGCAGTTGCTTCTGATCCGGCATGAAATCTCCCTCGAAAAAACTGGAATGCTGTCACGAATTCAACTGCTGGCAGATTACCGCTCATAAAACTTCCCAGCTACTCGCAGCCCCGGACGAATCATCTGAAATCCCTGACTCTCAGGGCTGCAGCAGGTGAGAAAATGACGTTGGTGTGGCGATGTTTATGCTAATATTCCGCAGCAGGGACCTGTTGACTGAAATTGCGTTCAGCTGATGCCGTTTCAGATCCGGCCGATTCCAATCGAATCTGAGCAGCAATTCCGGGAAGCGACAGATTCAGCTCATCACCGATTTCACCGCTGAGACGCAGGCAATGACTCAACCAGACAATAAGCAATACTGGATCGGCTTCGATCTTGGCGGCACAAAGATGATGGCGGTCGTTTTCGACAGCAACTTGCAGGAAGTTGGCCGCAAGAAGCGAAAGACGCGGTCCAAAGGCGGCGAAAAGGTGGGGTTCGACCGCATTGAAGAAACAATGCAGGATGCACTTATTGAAGCCAAAATAAGTCTGCATGACGTCGCCGGAATCGGCATCGGTGTCCCGGGGCCGCTGAATCCGGCATCAGGAGTCGTTCTGGAAGCCACAAATCTGGGCTGGAAGAATGTACCACTGCGGCAGCAGTTGCAGGACAGATTTGAGCGTCCCGTGGAAGTCTGCAACGACGTGGATGCAGGCGTCTTCGGTGAATACCTGCGTGGAGCCGGCAAAGGGTGCCGTTCGGTCCTGGGCCTGTTTCCCGGGACCGGCATCGGGGGTGGCTTTGTTTACGAAGGCCGCATCTTTCACGGTACAAGGTCCACCTGCATGGAAGTCGGATACCTTCAGATGGCGACGGAAGGGGCTGCTGCAGGAACAGGCCCGGTTGGAACGCTGGAAGGTCTGGCCAGTCGACTCGCAATTTCCGCCGAAGCTGCCAAGGCCGTCTTTCGCGGTCAGGCGCCGTCTCTGCAGGCCATCGCCGGTACCGACGTGGCAAAAATCCGCAGTTCTGCTCTTCGCAAATCCATTGAGGACGGCGACAAAGCCGTGGAACAGATTGTCCGTCGCTCTGCAGAACAGGTGGGACGCGGTATCGGTTCTCTGATCAATATTCTGGCCCCGGATCGTGTCATCCTTGGCGGTGGCCTGGTGGAAGCGATGCCCGAACTGTACCTCGATGCAGTAAGAAAGGGCATCAAGCGCAATGTTCTGCCATCGCTTGTCGACTGCGCCGAAATCGTGGTCAGCAAACTTGGAGATCTGGCAGCAGCACTGGGTGCTGCCGGGGTTGTCCGTCAGAGGGTAACAGCCGGAGTCCATGATTCCGGTCCCCTGCAGCAACCATTCAGTTCATCACAACATTCGGATGTGCTGAATTCACCGGATCGGATCAATCCCGCAGGAACCTCCGCTGAGCATGTCGCAAGTCTGGACTCTGAGGACGACCCGTCATGAGTGAACGCAGCACACCTGAACCAGACAGTCCCCCCGCAACAGCAGATCAGTCTTCCGACCAGCTCGGTACTCGCCAGTTCTTTCCGCTTGCTGTCATTGAGATTGGTACCTCAGCCATCCGCATGGTCATTGGAGAATCGGATGGTCGCAGTGAGGTGCGTGTTCTGGAACAGCTGGTCCATGGCGTCAGTCTGGGCAAGGACACCTACACCGCCGGAGAAATCCATCGCAAAACCCTGCAGGAATGCATCCGAGTGCTGCGCGGCTATCGACGCAAGCTCAGGGAATATCAGTGCGATGACCCACGACATATTCGCGTGATAGCCACCAGTGCCATTCGTGAAGCGTCCAACCGACTGACCATTCTCGATCGCATTTACATCGCAACCGGACTTGCGGTTGAGATCATTGATGATGCGGAAATCTCGCGAGTCACCTACCAGGGTGTCCGACCTCTGCTGGCCGAAGCCTCTGTCTCAGAAAATCGTACAACGGTCGTCGTGGAAGTGGGTGGAGGCAGCACGGAAGTACTCGTCCTGCGTGGCAAGGACATTATCTATTCCCAGCCCTGTCGACTGGGTTCACTCCGGCTGCAGCAGCAGCTTCCCAAGACATCAGCTCCACGACGAGAATTCGCCAGCATCATGACCGGACAGATTCAGCGAGCGCTCGAACCGCTGATTGACATTATTCCGGAAGGCTATCCGACCGACGTGGTAACACTCGGTGGAGACATGCGATTCGCCGCCAGACTGCTGAATGTGGAACCTGTTAAGGATGGACTGCGCAGTGTTTCCGTTGCTGAACTGCAGGCATTGCTGCAGCGACTGCAACCCATGCCGGTGGACTGGATCATGCAGGAGTTCCACATCGAGCTGTCTCAGGCTGAAACACTGGTGCCGGCACTGATGGCAAATCTGAAGCTCGCAGAACTGCTGAGTGTTGACCGGCTGCTGATTACCGGCTTCAACCTGCGTGATGCTCTGCTTCGCGGTATCGTCAGCAGCAGTGAATGGTCTGCCGACTTCCGGGAACAGATCATCAACTCATCACTTGAACTGGCCCGGCGTTGTCAGATCGACCTGATCCATGCAACGCACGTGGCCGAACTGTCTGTACGGCTGTTTCACGCCCTGCAGCCGCAGCATTCAATGGACTCCCGCTGTGAAACGCTGCTGTACATCGCTGCTCTGCTGTGTCGTATAGGAATGTTTGTTGGTATTTCCGGATATCACAAGCACTCATTTTATCTCATCCTGCACAGCGAATTGTTCGGGTTGAACTCTCGCGATCAGACACTCGTTGCACTGATCGCTCGCTATCATCGACGGGCAGCTCCCAGACCTTCGCATGAAGCATTCGCTCAACTTGACAGAGAAAGCCGCGTGACCGTCACGCGACTGGCTGCAATTCTGCGAATCGCAGATGCACTCGATCAGACCGGCACGCAGAGAATTGCTGACATTACCTGTTCGATTGAAAACAATCGCCTGACGGTTACTCCAACTCGCGTTGCCGGAGATCTTTCACTGGAGCGGATGGAGCTGCAGAGGAAAGTCGCACTGTTTGAAGACACTTTCGGACTGGAAGTTCTGCTCCGGGAACCACAAAGCTGAACGCATACTGCTGCAGCAACATTCAGAATCCGGCAGTGGCCGGTTACTACAACCATCTCCCTGATATTTCGCGGATTCACGCATGTCAGATTTCAAACCAGTCTTTATGAATCGGGAGCTCAGCTGGCTCGAATTCAATCAGCGAGTGCTGGATGAAGCCTCCGACAGTACCGTTCCCCTTGTGGAGCGACTGCGGTTTCTTGCCATTACGGCATCCAACCTTGACGAGTTCTTTATGGTCCGAGTAGGCAGCCTGCTCGGCAGCATTCGTAACGGCAGCACCGCCGTTGACCCGGCGGGGCTCACACCGCTGCAGCAGCTGCAGGCCATTCGCGAACGCGCCGAACAGATGTCCGCCGACCAGCACAGAATTTTCCTCACCCAGCTGGAGCCGGAACTGGACCGGGAAGGTCTGCAGCATCGACGTTCAGAACAGCTGAGTAATGATCAGCAGCGGTTCCTTGAAAAGGTCTTTACCGAACAGCTGGAAGCGATCCTCACCCCCGTCGCAGTTCACGATCCCAATCGCTTCCCGCTGCTCACCGGGCGAACTCTGAATATTGCAGTGCAACTGCTGGGGGACTCGGAAGAGCAGCCATTTCGCTTCGCTGTCATTCCCTTTGGTCGCTACAGGAATCGAATTGTCACCCTTCCCTCGGATCGCGGATTTGAGTTCATTCTGACAGAAGAACTTGTGGAACTGTTCGCTGCTCGCTTCTTCCCCGGCCAGACTGTCGTTTCCACCGCGCCATTTCGAATCACTCGCAACGCCGATGTCACCGTCTCGGAACATGATGGCGCAGACCTGCTGGAAGAAATGGAAGATGTGCTGGAGGACCGCAAGGACAGTTTTGTGACTCGCCTTGAAGTTGCCGAAAAGGCGACAGAACCACTGCAGCAGTTTCTGCGGTCACTGCTCAAAGTAGGCCGCAACGAAACGTATATCTGCCCCGGCCCCGTCGGCTTCAGTGATCTGGGACAACTGACTGAATACACTGGACGAGAAGGCCTGGTCTATCCGACGTGGAAGCCCTGTGCGTCCCCCGAGTTTGACGCGACCGAGTCAATCTTCGAGACGCTCCGTTCCGGTGATCAGCTGTTGCACCATCCGTACGAATCCTTTGAACCGATGCTGAGACTGTTGTCTGAAGCAGCCGACGATCGCGACGTTGTGGCAATCAAGCAGACCCTCTATCGCACCAGCTCCAGCAGCCCGATTGTACGATCACTGATTCGTGCCGCTGAGAATGGCAAGAACGTCACGGTGCTGGTGGAACTCAAGGCACGCTTCGATGAAGCACGAAATATCGAGTGGGCAAGGCAGCTGGAATACAGCGGTGCTCAGGTCATCTATGGCGTCAAAGGACTCAAAACACACGCAAAATGCTGCATTGTCGTGCGCCGTGAACCGCATGGATTTCTGCGTTACTGCCACTTCGGCACCGGGAATTACAATGAGCAGACAGCGCGTTTCTATACCGACCTGAGTCTGCTTACCTGTGACCGTGAACTGGGCAATGACGCTATTGCATGGTTCAACGCCATCTGCGGTGCATCACAGATCCAACGGTTCTCTCAGCTGGATTCCGCCCCCATCGGACTGCGGGAAAAGCTGCTGCAGATGATCAGTGTGGAAACAGAACGAGCACGGAACGGCGATCGAGCCCAGATTCTGCTCAAGCTCAATTCTCTGGCCGATCCGCAGATGATTGAAGCGCTCTGCAAAGCCTCCCAGGCGGGTGTCAAAGTCAGCCTGAACATCCGTGGTATCTGCTGTCTGAAGCCCGGTATTCCCGGCTATAGTGAAAATATTCGGATCGTCAGCATCATCGACCGCTTTCTTGAACACGCGCGAATTCTGTACTTCTACCATGGCGGTGATGAACGTGTTTTCATCTCCAGCGCCGACTGGATGTCCCGCAACCTTGATCGCCGCGTGGAATTGCTGATCCCGATTCTTGACCAGCACTGTCGCAGGAAAGCACTGGAGATTCTGCGGACTGCGTTTCGAGACAGTGTCCGCGGGCGAGAACTGAATTCCACAGGCTCGTATGCTCCCCCGCTGCATCGTGATCAGGAAACTCCTCCAGGACAGAAACGCCGCATTCGCTGTCAGCTGGAATTTCAACAGCGTGCTCTGAACCGAATGGCTTCCGATGCGGAATTCAACCGTACAACTTTTATTCCGGTGCAACCGGATCATTAATCCGGAAGGAGTCACACCATGCCTCGATTTGCTGTCATTCTTCCGGCCGCCGGACAAAGCTCCCGCATGCGAGGACTGCAACGCAAGAAGCCGTTTACCGAGCTGAAGGGACGCCCGGTCTGGGTCAGAACGGCTGAGGTATTTCTGCGTCGTGAAGATGTCTGTCAGGTCATTCTTGTTGTCCCACCGGATGACCTCGACTGGTTTCATGAGACGTTCCGAGCCAATCTTGCGTTCATGACAATTCAGGTGTGTACCGGTGGAGCAACACGTGCAGACAGTGTGCGGAATGGTCTGCAGAAAGTTGCCAGTGAAGCTGACTTCGTCGCAGTTCACGATGCAGCTCGACCACTGCTGACAACCACCTGGGTCGATCAGATCTTCGCCGCTGCCGTGCGCCACGGCGCCGCGATCCCCGGGTTGAGAATCACCAGCACCGTCAAGAAGGTCAACTCACAGGGGGTCATTCAGCAGACCGTGGATCGCAATGGACTTGTCCAGGCTCAGACGCCTCAGGTCTTTCGCAGAGAACTGCTGGAACAGGCATATCAGCAGGTACAGAAACCCGAGCAGGCTACGGACGAGGCGTCTCTCATCGAAAGCTGCGGACACCCGGTGTACGTGATTGACGGCTGGCCGCAGAACATCAAGCTGACAACTGCGGAAGACTTCAGGCTGGCAGAACTGCTGATCGCTGCCGTACAGAAAAAGGAAGCTGGCGGCGGACTGCTGGAAAGTCTGTCGCGACTGACACCGGATGAGCGCTGAGTCGTGAAGCCGAGTCCGTCATGCAGCAATTGCTCAGAATCCAGCCGTCAGCCAGTCAACAATACGCCAGTCCATCCAGCGACGGTCGGGATCGACTTTTGACTGACCAATATACCCCAGATGCCCGCCCGCGGAGGTGATTCTGAGCCGTACATTTGCGGGGCGTTTCACCTCCAGCAGCGGCCGCGTATCGACAACCGGATCATCAGCAGCAGCAAGTATCTGGACCGGGACAGTAATCTTCGCAATGACAGCACTGGCTGATGCTTTGCTGTAATAGTCTTCTGCCGAACTGAACCCCGATGCCGGTGCCGTAAACAAATCATCAAACTCCAGTAATCCCTGCGGCATTCGTCCGTACTGTACCAACGGCAGATGCTCCTTCCAGAGTCTGGATCCGGTGATCTGGCGGCACAACTTGCGGCAGAAATAGCGATCATAGAATCTTCCGCCGGCAGTCGTCTGCAGACACCGCACACTGGTAAGCAGATCAATCGGTGGACACACCGCTATTCCCAGCCGGATTGCTGCAGGTACGCCGGCAGATATTTCGCCAAGATACCGCAGCAAAGCGTTCCCGCTGACGGAGAAACCAACCACGGAAATCGGTGATCCGGGACAAAGTGATTCTACCAGCGCGATCGCAGCAGCGATGTCTTCGGTTCGCCCGGCATGAAAAGGCTGGTCCGCCAGCCCCGCTCCAGCACCGCAACCACGATGGTTCAGACGAAATACACGCAGCTCTCGTTCATTCAGTTTCGCTGTCACACGCTGCATGTAGCCTGAATCTGATGACCCTGCCAGTCCATGCAGCAACAGCACCACCGGACACCCATCCTGCCAGCTGAGCGGCGTATTGTCACACAGGACAAGCTGATCACCGTCTGCCAGTCGCAGCCGCCGCATACGAGTTCCATGAAGACGGGAACTGCCACGCAGCACAGAACCAAGAATCGTCTGCAAATGTGCCCCGCCAAGCAGCGGAGCCGGTACAAATTCCCTTGTGGCTGACTTACCCTGCTCGGCTGCCTGCTGAGTATCAGCGTCAGGGCTGCTTCCGCCCTGAGCCGACAGCTGCAATCCGTCAGCTTCATCCCGTTGTCCCATTTTTCCTCCAGCAGACTCAGACTGAGCCCCGAACTGACTCCAGCATTGCCCTGTTCATGGTATTGAACAGATCCAGGACAGTTCATCGCTGCCATGCGATGTCAGTCCGACGTACTCACCGATCCAATCATCGACCGTTGGTTCAGATGTCCGGGATGCTCCGGAAAGCGGCCACAGCGGTCTTCGTCATACCATCGCTGCAGTACCCGCTCCCAGTCAGCTTCCGTCCGCACCTTCAGAAAATCATCACGAACGGCATTATCCTGCGGGTGCCATGCGGCATAGAACAGGCAGAACTTGCGGACCTGACGCAGGTACTGATCCGCCGGCAGGACCTGCTGAGCCAGTTCCAGATGCCGCTGCAGCACACGGCGTTGTTCGTGGACACATGGTGGTGCCGGCAGCACGTCGCCGTCCAGCAGGGCGCGAGCGTGAGCAAAGATCCACGGGTTCCCGATCGCTCCCCGTGCCGCAGTGACTCCATCGACACCTGTGGTACGAATCATTCGTACACAATCCTCTGCAGTAAACAGATCTCCGCTTCCCAGCAGCGTCATTCGCGGAAAGCGATCACGTACTTCCCGCAGAAACTCCCAGCGCGATGCTCCGACGTACTTTTGCTCGACCGTCCTGCCATGAATGGTCGCGGCAGAGAGTCCCAGTGATTCAGCAGCCCCCAGGATCTCAAAGAAACGCTGACGGCTGGCGTCCGTATCATCAACCCCCCTCCGCATCTTGACCGTTACTGGCTTTTCATCCGGAACAGCTTTCCGCACGCGTTCCAGAATCTGAATTGCCGTAGCCGGGTCGCCAAGGTGATAACCTCCTCGACACTTTCCGGAAGCCCGCTTCGCCGGACACCCGAAATTAATGTCAATCACATCGAATCCGGCATCCGCCATACACGTGGCAGCCTCCGCAAACTGCTCGGCATCGCTGCCTGTCAGTTGAGCTGCCACGGGATGGTCCTGCGGATGAACGAGCAGATGATGTCTCGTCCGGGAACGATTGCGCAGCTTGTTGATGAAGCTGTCAATCGCCACCTCAGCGATCGTGTAGGGAGCTCCCATTTCTCTGGCGAGCGCACGCATCGGCCAGTCGCTGTAGCCACTCAGTGCGGCCTGTACGACGGGAAGATCCAGTCTGAGATGCCCGATCTGCAAGGTGTTCATGAGACTACGGCTGTTCCCCGCGACTGCCGGATCCGGTCACGGCTCTCTGCTCCCCCGCATCCTGTGGCTCCGCGAACAGCTCCGGGAAATCCTGCAGCGCAATTCGCTCGTATGGCATTTCTGCCGCTGGCCGATCATGACTGGCGTTGGCGACCCACAGCACACCCGACTCCGGGACGAACAGCACATTATGCAGATTGGATTTCATCGCGACTGGTCGACTCATCAGCCACATTGCCTTCTGTTCATCAATCTGACCATGTTCCTGCTGCACACGACGCCGCAGCTCTTCCAGCCGACTGCCAGCCGAAAGGACCACAGCGTCCGGAATCCCGGGGCCCAGCAATTCGTGCCCTTCTCCCGGGCCAATGAACTCAATCGACTCTGGCGTGGCCGCGACACCTGCCGCTTCCCTCGTCTTGCCGTCTGCAAACACATAGTAGTACTCACACGTGCGTGGCGACTCTTTCCACAACTGAATCACCTCCGCCAGAGAATTACATTCCTCCAGAGCACGTCGCATGAGCGTCGCCATGGGAACTCCATCCCAGTTTCCTTCGCCACGTCCACCCATCTCTCCCAGTGAAATGCTGCTGACATTCATCCCGCTGACACTTCCAGTGAACCCTGCATAACCCACTGTGGCGAAACCCTGATAGCCACTGGGACGAATCAGAAACGTCGTCGCGGCATCCTGCAGTCCAATCGTGGTCATGTAGTCCAGAACGCGGCCGTGATACAGTCGGCCGTCACTTGTAGCCGACTTCATCACCGCAAATCCGGAACAGTGAAACAGCTCCGGGAAAACGTTGAGTACTTCCAGACGATGCGGATCACAGCCGATCGCCACCGCCATTGCTCGTGTCTCCGCCAGATGACGTTCAGGAATGTGTGGCTGCAGACGGCCCCACGCTTCCTCCAGATCATGGCGAAACCAGCGCCCCGTCCGGATCAGACTGGCAACAGCAAACGTATTCATCACCGAGTCAATGCAACGTCTCGCTTCTGCTTTGAGCAGTTGTCCGTGAGCTGTCCCGATCTGTTCCGGAGTTCCCCACAGGGTCACAATCCGCTGATTTCCACGCCAGATCAGTCGACCATGATCCACTTCTGCAGATGTCTGCTGAGGGTTCAGCAGGGAAGGTCCGGGAAGGAGGATCTCCGTCGCTCGGCGGACCCCGGACACCAGAGTATCCTCAAGCTCCTCACGCGTGAGTTCAGTCGCATCACTGACGTCCGGAAGCAGTGGCAGTGACCTGACCTGCGGGGCGGAAAGCACCTGCAGACGAACAGTCGTCTGATCTGCAACCACGACATAGTGTCCGGGCGCATCAACGGTGAGTTGCAGATTGCCAATCTTCCACGAATTGTCCGTTGTCTGCGTCGCCAGCCCGCTGCTCTGCAGCATGCTCTGCAGCAGAGTCTCTGATCCCGCAGTTCCTGAGGCCGCAAACAAAGAAACGAAGGGAAATGCCTGCGAATCGGCCGACACAAGTCTCTGCAACAGACCCTCAGGAGCCAGACTGCTGCTCAGAGCGATTTCCCCGCTTCCCACATAGGCTGTACTGTGCAAAGGCATCTGAATGAGTGTTTTTTCGGCCCTGCGACTGATCCGAATGGCGTAGTCAGCGTGTGCCAGCGACAGATCAAATTCATGGCCGCCACTTCGGCTCACTGCGGCCGAAATCGTCTGCTGCCGACCATCGATCGGAACTTCAATTTGTGCCTGCAGCTGCCAGTGCTCACTGCGACCACTGACAATTTCCAGAACCGGCTGCAGTTCACTGACCAGATCTGCGGCAGGAGCCGAATCGATCAGACAACAGACCAGACAGAGAATATGAAGTGCTGATGACCACACCCAATAAACTGAAGATCTGTTCACAGTAAATTCCTGAAATGATCGATCGGAAAAGGAACTTTGTGTCGCGAATCGGCGTCAGGCAGTGTATCGGCAGGGAGTTTCGGCGAACAGTTTGCAGACCATTCAGCGCATCATTCATCTGTCGGAAAATCCCTTAAACTCTGCCTGATCCGTCTGACACGGCTGTTTTGACTCTGCCCACCGCCCCAAAGCCGATACAATCGTGTTGGCAGAGTTTTCGATTGCAGCGCGCCCGAGCCCCTGGCGACGCTGCTCTCTGATGCCAGTTCCCGTACATCTCGGCAAAGGTGCTCTCGTGTCTGCAACTCAGGAGTCCACAGAATCACCTCGTTTTGTTCAGCCGGATGAATTCATCCAGCACCAGCTGCAACGCGCACGCAGTCGAATCCAGTCCACGGATATTCTCAGCGCTCTTGTGCTGTCGGGCCTGCTGCTGGTGGGCTATGTCCTGATCTTTACACTCCTGGATCACTGGGTCATTGAAGGCGGTTTTCAGCCGTTCACTCGCGCCATCATGCTGCTGGCGGTGCTTTCCGGCTGTGGCATCCTCGTCTATCGCTTTGTCTTCCGTCGGATGAATTCCGCCGTCAATCCGCTCTTTGCCGCACAGATGCTGGAACACGGCATTGCGTCATCCCGCGGAAGCCTGCTCACCCTTGTCGACCTGCAGAATTCACGTCATCAGCCAGCAGCCTCCGTTCGCAGGACGCTCGCCAACCGTGCCGCAGCGGGCCTGAATCAAATTCATCTGGATGAGGTAATCGATCGTTCGTGGTTGCTGCGCGGCAGCATGGCGTTGTTCGTCATTACTCTGCTGATATGCCTGTATGCCGTGTTCAGCCCGAAGAGCATCAGTCTGCTCAGGCCCCTGTCGCTGGCCGGCGTTGACGTCGCTACTCGCACTCGCCTGGAATCCATCCTGCCCGGTAACACCACAATTACTGCCGGGACATGGCTGAAGTTCCAGACGGATCTGGCCGGTGCACTCCCTGCTGAAGTGCAGGTGCTCTACACCACTGCCGATCGCCGCTTTGTGGATGAACCACTCACATTGCAGGCCAGCGAAGACGAGTATCGGTTCATTGCCGAACTCACCGGTGCAGACAATCGCGGGATTCGCCAGAACCTGACCTATTACGTTCGTGCCGGAGATGCCATCAGCCAGACCTTTTCCGTGACAGTCATTCAGCCACCGTCTGCCACACTGACCCGCGTTCACTACCGATACCCGTCCTACATGCAGCTCTCCGAACATTCTTCCACAGATCAGGCGATCAGCACGTGGGAGGATGCAGTGGTGACGCTGGAAGCAACTGCCACTGTTCCGCTCTCCAGTGCTGTCCTGCAACTGTCGGACGATCCCCAATTCTCCGGAAAGTCGGAAGAAATCCGCTGCAGCATCGACGATCTCAATCTGCGTTGTGAGTGGAAAATGTCTGCACGGTCAGATGGATCATTCCCGCGCTATTGCAGGATTCAGGTCACCGACTCAGAAGGAGCTCAAAATCCGGCTCCCCCGGTCTACCCGGTGGAAGTACGCCGCGATCAGCCCCCTGTGGTTCGTCTTCTCGATCCAGCCGGCGACCTTGATGTACCACGCAACGCCATCATCCCGCTGCTGGTCGAAGCGGAAGACCCGGACTTCCTGCTGCGCAACGTCACCCTGCACTGCACAATCAATGGACAACCGCCACTGCCGACAGAGTTTCTGATGGATGCAGTCACCGCCGGTCCGCTGCAGAAATGGTCCGGCATTCACGAACTGCGCATCGACCTGCTCCGCGTTCAGCCGGGTGATGTGGTGACCTGCTACATCGAAGCCAGAGACAATCATCCCCCACTGGGCAATGCCTCACGCAGCAGCGAAATCCGACTGCAGATCCAGAACAATGCTGCCCCGGAACAGGTGCAGGAACAACTACGGCAGGATCGAGAGATTCAGCAGAACATGATGCGTTCACAGGAACACTCCGCAGAACCGGCTTCCGGTGCGGAGGCAGGCTCCACGGCAGAACCGGCATCACAGAATTCCGAGCAGACCGATCCCGCTGCAGACCAGAAACCCACTGCAGATGAAAACGGTAACGACAACACCCCTGCGGATCCCGGCAACGGCAGTGATCCCGGACAGCCGAAAAATGGTGGTGACCAGAAACCCGGCACAGAGAATTCGGCACAGTCAGACACTGACCGCAATACCGGAAATCAAGAGGGCGACCAGCCATCCGAAGAAGCCGGATCCGCAACGTCGGAAAATGAACGGTCCCCCGCTTCGGATGACGAAGCACTGCAGGAACTCATCAGTCAGCTGCGAAGAAATGACGGCCTGAACGACTTCAATGATCCACCAGCTGAACAGGAACCACAGAATTCCACCGCAGGATCAAACTCAGGCAGAGAACGGAACTCCGCTGCGAACCAGAATACCGACCCTGCCCGCCCTGACTCTGATAATTCCACGGGTGAAAACAACGACCCGACTCAGAACGCTCAGAATCCTCCAGCCACAGAACAAAGCGGTGGCGAACCACCGGCATCCACAAACCCGGAGGACAACACCGGTGGAATGCCTGCACGCCCCGAACCAGAAACGTCCGACTCCGGTAAAGCGGATTCTGCGGCTGAACAGAATCCTGCCGAGCCCGCCGGGCAGCAACGTGACCCGAAACAGTCACCTGCTGCTCAGCAGCAGTCGCCTGACAGAAACAGCACTG
>JALRDR010001099.1 GCA_023262145.1 Planctomycetaceae bacterium
TCCGGGGAATTACGGGGGGCTTGCGAAAGCCTGGGGCTTTTTTGGGCCTGGGTAATCTTTGCAGTCTGTTTCGGATCCCGTAGTTCCCGGCGGTGTCTGTCTGCGAATTCTGACTTCTTTTCATGTTTTGACTGAAGTTTCAGACCGGGAGGCTATTGTTAGGGGACACGGACGCGATTGATTGCAGCTCAGTTCCGCATTCAATCGGCCCTTGTCCCTGGCAGGGTGAGTGCATTGGCAGATCACCTGAGGGGACAAGCTGGGGAAGGAATCCCTGCATGGACGTTTTGTTCATCCGGCTCACGATTTCTTCCGAGGCTGTCCAGTGACTCTGAATTTCCGTTGTCTTGCCGTGTTTACTGGTGCGATTCTTGCGATTACGGCTGGTTCTCTTTCTGCATTACCGGATGAAGCACCCGCTTCTGCAGCAGCGGTTCAGAGCTCGGTTTCTGAGTTTGAGCGTGGTCTTGAGCTTGAGCGCGCGGAGCAGTGGGAAGCTGCGGTCACGCTTTACGAGCGGGCTCTGAAGAAGACACCGAACGACAAGGATCTGGAGTACGCTTTGCGGCGTGCCCGGATTCAGATGTCAATCAGCCGGCGTTATCTGGACGAGTCATACCTGCAGCTGTTGTCCGGCATTCGAGTGAGCGACATGAGTCGACTGCTGGGCGAAGTGTACGGAAAGATTGAAACTGATTACCTGGATCCAGTCAGCATTACTCGATTTGTTTCGCATGGGACAGAGTCGCTGTATATGGGTCTGGCGAACAGCCACTTTCTGAAACTGAGTGCACCGAATGCTGCCGTTGATCGCATTGCCAGCGTACGAGCAACACTGGTGAAGCAGTACTGGAATCGTGAGGTAAGGGATCTGCAGGATGCGTGGTCATTGATGCAGGAGATCAGCAGTCTGTGTAGTCGCAATCTGGGGGTGACTCAGCGCGCCGTAGTGCTGGAATACATCTTCGGAGGAATCAATGCACTGGATCATCACAGCGTGCTGCTCACCGAGGACGAAAACCGTGCGATGAATTCTCACGTGCACGGAAATCTGGTGGGCATCGGAGTTGTGATTCAGGCTGATTCAGAGGACGGAATCCTGCTGGAGCGAGTGTTTCAGGGGGGGCCGGCTGCCGCAGGAGGGCTGCAGGCGGGCGATCACATCATCGCCATTAACGGGCGTGACTGCCGGGGAGCAACGACCAATGAGGCCGCATCGATGCTGCGTGGCGAACCGAATTCCACGGTCCGGTTGACGTACATGCGGGAAGATGGAAAACAGTATACCAATTCGTTTCGACGTCAGAATTTCACCATCCCCAGTGTTGCGCATACGGAGATGATCGACGTTGCTCGCGGTATTGGCTACATCCGGCTGGAGCATTTTCAGGATCGCACTCTGGCGGAACTGGATGAAGCGATCGCAAGTCTGCGACGCGATGGGATGCAGGCTCTGGTCTGGGATCTGCGGGGCAATCCCGGGGGGCAGTTGGACGTCGCTCACAGTGTCGCACAGCGTTTTATCTCCGACGGAGTCATCGTCAGAACCCGGGGACGTGGTCGAAATCAGTCACAGGAAATGCTGGCCGGCAGTCTGAAGGCGCACCAGTTTCCCCTCGTGTTGCTGGTTGATGAGAACAGCGCCAGTGCCAGCGAGATCATTGCCGGTGCTGTTCGGGATCACAATCGTGGTGTGATTGTGGGGCGGACAACGTTTGGCAAATGGTCCGTTCAGACGATCATGCCTCTGACAACCCACTGGGGCATGGCGCTCAAGATGACGACCGCCAGATTCTATTCACCTCACGATCACAACTATGCAGGTCGAGGACTGGAACCTGACGTTGCAGTACCGGGCGCCGAGGACGTGCAGACACTCTTCTTTCGACCGGTCGCCGGAGAGGAACTTCGTCTGGATCCGGATGTTGTGGAAGCTGTCAGTGTGCTGGACGGTCGTCTGAGCCGTAATCAACGCTGACCTGAACGCGAAACCGGACTGCAGATCCCGGTGCTGAATGTGCTGGTCTTCACTCCTGCTGGCATCAAGGGCGGGCGATCGGGCTGACGCAGCCGCCTGGACACGATACAACAGTGGTCGGCGGGGGTAACTGAGATCTGTTGCCCGTGACCGTCGTAGAGCTGTGGATTGTGCAGGACCGGCTTATGAGTTCTTCAATGTTGCGTCCACTGACGGGAGCGCTTCCGGAACTGTCCTTTGACCAGTTCTTTGCGGACGGGATCAGCGCTGCCGCTGTGTCGCGTGAAACACAGACACTCTTTGTTGCGTCTCGATCAGGGCGGCTCTGCCGGCTGTCGCCGGAGGGCGAGCGGCTGCAGGAGGCGACCGGATTTGAAGACGCCCGACTGCTGCAGGTGGCCGATAATGGTGCTGCCGGACTTGCGGTGTGTGATGACCGCAGACTGAAGTGTTTTGACAATCAGCTGGAGCTCTGGTGGGAGGCTCGAGTGACTGGTCGGGTAACCGCCATCGCTGCAGCCCCTTATGCCAGCCATTTTGCCTTTGCAACGGACGGCAGCAGGATTCATGTGGTGACTTCGGAACGAAAGGAAGTTACGACGATTGAGTGTCGCCGCCCGATTGAGCATCTGCATTTTCTGGCAGAAAGACCAGCAATCATCGTTGCATCAGAATATGGAGAGCTCAGTTGCTACAGCGTTTCTGGTGAGCTGGAATGGAGTGACGGCAAGGCTGGAAACCTTGGAATGACAGCGGTGTCGGAGGCTGGCAACCGACTGATTATCGCGGCATTCAACCATGGCGTTCAGGTGCGGGATCTCGCGGGAGAGCAGCTGGGGACGTTTGCAATTGACGGTATTCCTTGCGCGGTTGCATGTTCCTCACTCCGAGAGCGAGTACTCGTTCACACGCTTGAAGGCCGCTTGTTCTGTCTGAGCTTTTCCGGGGCCGTGCTGTGGGTGGCACAGCTACTGGAGCAGAATCTGAACGGCATGTTTGTTTCCGCAATTGGCAATGAACTGACCCTCACATGGGAATCCGGTGCAATGTGCCATTACCTGCTGCATTGAGTGATTGGCTCTCGGGAATTGCAGTAGATGTCTTGCGAGAGAGTGTGCATGAGCAAGCGGCGTACACTTGCCATGTGCAGCCAGCAGTGTAGCGCCAGCGTTGTGCAGAGCCAGCAGCGTGCGATGTTCAGTCGCCGTGTTAGCTGGACTATGCAGGCGTGCGAGTCAATTCCGGTTGGACGTAAGTGCTGTGATTCTGCACTCGCAGGACTGTCGGGAAGTTTTCAGGCGACTTTGTTCAGAGATCCTGACCAGTGAGTCGAGCAACTTCATTGACATCCTTGTCGCCACGACCGGACAGGCAGACAACGATGATTTCGTCGGAGCTGCGTGCTGCGGCCGACTTCATGGCATGAGCGATTGCGTGGGAGGTTTCGATTGCCGGCAGGATACCTTCTGTTTGCGCCATGGTACTGAAGGCGGCGAGCGCTTCGTCATCAAGAATATTCACGTAGTTCACCCGTCCGGTGTCTTTCCAGTAACTGTGTTCGGGGCCGACACCCGGGTAATCCAGTCCGGCGGAAATGGAATGGACCCCGGAAGTCTGACCGTCGGTGTCCTGCAGAACATAGCTGTAGCTGCCATGCAGGATTCCCGGCTTGCCGTGACTGAGCGTGCTGGCATGGTCTCCCGTGGCAGCGCCACGTCCACCGGCTTCCACACCGGTGAGTGCAACGCCGGCATCATCGACAAAGGGATAGAACATACCGGCAGAGTTTGATCCGCCACCGACGCAGGCAATGACTTCATCGGGCAGACGGCCAGTCATCTGCAGGCATTGTTCGCGCGCTTCGCGACCGATCACGGCCTGAAAGTCTCTGACCATCATTGGGAACGGGTGCGGACCAACAACGCTGCCGATGATGTAGTGGGTGTCACGGACAGAGGCCATCCAGTCGCGCATGGCCTCGTTGATGGCATCCCGGAGTGTGCGTGAGCCACTGGTAACAGGACGCACTTCAGCCCCCATGGTCTTCATGATGAAGACATTCAGCTTTTGTCGCCTGACGTCTTCTTCACCCATGTAGACGACGCAGGGCAACCCGAAGCGTGCGCAGGCAGTGGCAGTGGCAACCCCGTGCTGACCTGCTCCCGTCTCTGCAATGACTCGCGTCTTTCCCATGCGTTTTGTGAGCAGAACCTGCCCGATGGTGTTGTTGATCTTGTGAGCGCCGGTGTGATTCAGATCTTCGCGTTTGAAATAGATTCTCGCCCCGCCGCATTTTTCGGTGAGTCGTTCAGCGAAGTAGAGCGGATTGGCTCGACCCACGAAGTGTTTCAGCAGGTCGCGAAACTGACGATCGAATTCCGGGTCCGCCTTCGCAGCGCTGTACGCATCGGTGAGTTCTTCGAGTGCATACATGAGGGTTTCGGGAACGTAGCGACGACCATATTCCCCGAAGCGACCACGGGAATCAGGAACAGCACTCAGCGGCGGAATGGTATTGCTTGTGGACATGCAGAACTCGCGGATTTGGCTATGCGATCGGGGAGTCGGGAACGGGAACTGTCAGCAACCTTCAGTAGTCGGAGCGGCGGGCAGATCAGCCCCCCACGGAGTTGTTCCGCGTTCAGGGGCAGACACCGAGGACTGTTTTGGAACCGTGAAGACTGCTCCTGCTGAAGAGTCTCGAAGTGTATCGAAGGCGAGGAGGAATTTCCCCTGCTGTTCGGGTTCGGCAGGGGGGATTCCCGAATCGGTCTCCTGTGGTGAATGTTGCGAGCGTTATGCAAGCCGCATTCGCAGTGCCGCCAGCATATCGAGGGAGGCACTGCCAGATGCCTGAATCACAAATTCTCGCTGCTGCTCACCTGAATGGCGGATGTTGATTTCAAGTCGATCCGCGGGCAGGACTTCCGTCACACGCTCAGCCCACTCCACGATACAAAGCCATGAGGGGTCATAAAGGTACTCGGCAGCTCCGATGGCAAGAAACTCATCCGAGTCGGCCAGACGGTATGTATCGAAATGAGCGACCGGAATGCGACCGTCAGTGTACAACTGCATCAGCACGAACGTGGGACTGTTGACCAGAGCCGGGTCACTGTCCAGTGCTTCACAGAGTGCACGGGTGAAAAACGTCTTGCCGGCGCCCAGATCACCATTGAGCGACAGTGTCAGGCCGGTGGTGAGTGTTTCCGCAATCAGGCGGGCAAGTTGGCGAGTGTTCGATTCTCCATCGCTCACAAAACGGATCGCGTCAGTGTTCATCGGACCTGGAATTACTCAAAGTCGCGGGTAACCGATCGGGAACACTGTAGAATGCGTCCTGGGAGCGCGGTCGATCATTGTAATTCCAGCGGTGCAGGCGATGTGGCTGAAGCTCATGCAGCAGCCCGCAGCCGCTCAGGAGGTAACAAACCATGCCTGCGAACACGAGGCACAGTGACTGCTGAGCCGAAAAGGAGTTGTCTGCGTTGTTCATGAGATGATCCAGACACAGGAGTCTGAGGAGGCAGTGACAAATACTTCGTGCGGGAGGCGATACCTTCTGGAATTCTAGCGTTGAATTGTCTGCGGATGCCGGCTCGGTGGCTGATGCAACACAACTGTCGTGTGGTTTTCACAAAGTCGATGCCGCAAATCGGCAAAATTCGCCGGTCACATGCCGTTGTCTGTGCAAGTCAGCAAGTGGCGTGAAACTTCCGCGTATCGAACAAGACGGCGTCGGGATCGCTGAACGGTAAGAAGACAGGAGCAGAGTGAGATGGACAGAGGAGCCAACGGGGAAATGGACAGGGACGAGCAGGAGATTGACCGATTGCTGCAGGAGCTGCACAGGAGTGGAGTGCAGCGAGACGAACAGACGCAGGAAAACTCCCGCAAGCTGCGGAATATTACTCCCTCAACAGGGCGATTTCTGGAACTGCTGATTGAGGAGGAACGTCCACAGCGCATTCTTGAGCTGGGAACTTCAAATGGGTATTCCACGATCTGGGTTGGGCGCGCTGCAGCGGCCGTTGCGGCGACGGTCGACAGTGTGGACCAGAACGTGGAGCGTCATCAGGAAGCGCGACAGAATCTTGCCGCTGCCGGGTTATCCCAATGTGTCAGGTTACATACGCAGGAGATCGGCGAGTTCCTGGTGCAGAACCAGCGATGTCAGTATGACATGATTTTCCTCGATACAGACCGCAAGCGTTACGCCGAGTGGTGGCCATTGGTTCGTCAGCTCTGGACCGGCAAGATCATCGTCTGCGATAATGCCACCTCCCACCCGGATGAATTTCAGCCGCTGCTTTCGATTCTGGAACAGGATTCATGGCTGGATCATGGGGTGCTGACTGTGGGCCGCGGGTTGTTGCTGGTACGACAGCGAACTGAGGCCAGACCGGCGGGGGCATTTGTGTCGCTGGGGCTTCCTGGTCAGACGGGCGAGGTGTAAGCGGGCAAAGCGCGTGGCTGGTCAGTACAGCACTCTGAGAACTCATCTGATGGGTTTGACATTCAGCAGGCGTGGCCTATTCTCCGCCCGGTTGTCTGCGTTTCCCTGCGGACGTGCAGTTATCAACGCCGGAAGCTACCGGGAACGCTGAACTGAAAGTTGAGTAGAACGGAGGAGTTTGGATGCCTGATTATGCACAACGGTTGCACTCCGCAATCCGACGTACTCAAACGCCATCCCTGGTAGGAATTGATCCTCGCTGGGATTTGTTGCCGCAGGAAATCAGGGACAAAGCCTCTGCGGGCGGGGGCAGTCAGGCGGAGCAGCATGCGCGCGGTTTTGAGCACTTCAGTCTGGAACTGCTTGATATCATCTGCGATTCCGTAGCAGTCGTGAAGCCACAGGTGGCGTTCTTTGAGCAGTTGGGGATCCCGGGTTTGCAGGCCCTGCATCGGGTGATGACTCGTGCGCGTGAACTGGGGCTGCTGGTGATTGCGGATGCAAAACGTGGCGATATCGGTTCCACTGCAGAAGCTTATGCAGCCGGCTGGCTGGCTGGTGAAGATCCAGGGGCGGCCGAGTGGCCAGCCGACGCGCTCACCGTCAACCCCTACCTCGGGGCAGATACCCTGCAGCCGTTTGTAGATGTAGCCCGGCAGCGCGGAGCTGGCATTTACGTGCTTGTCCGCACAAGCAATCCGGGAGCTGCCGTGTTTCAGGATCCGCGCAGTGAAGGCCACGCGATCTATGAAATTGTAGCAGATCGAGTCTGCGACCTGGCGGCTCAGACGACACCGCAGGGTGAGGATTATGGTTGTGTTGGGGCTGTCGTTGGCGCCACCTGGCCGGAACAACTGCAGCAATTGCGAGAGCGCATGCCGGGGGTGCCGTTCCTGGTTCCCGGATATGGAGCGCAGGGGGGCACATCGGCCGACACTGCCGGGGCATTTGACGCGGATGGACTGGGGGCGGTGATCAACAGCTCTCGAGGTATCAATTTTGCATGGCATACTGCCGGTTTGCAGGATGAATTTGGGGAAGACTCGTGGCGAGAAGCGATTGCTGAAGCGACGCGCCGGATGCGGAGCGATCTTGCGGAGCATACGCCCGCCGGTCAGCTCAGCATTCCTCGAGCGTGATTCTGGAACATAGCTGCCTTCTGGTGAGGGTAAGTCCGGATGTTCAACGTGCCGGGATCAGGTGATCCCGCTGGGAGGAAGCAGGTCGTTGTAACCGGAACAACTGGTGGCTCAGGTACTTTCGAACGAAGTCTCCAGCATTACGCCGTCCGAGTGTTCGTCGCGGGAAATCGTCGCTTCGCAGACTCCGAGGATGTTTTTTGTTGTGAAGTTGCAGAAATCCTCGATACTTTCACTGGAACTTTCTCCATCTTTGCCGTTTCTTCCATTTAATGATCTGGCGATCAAAGTGGATCGCCTTGTCCAGAATTGGATGGCGCAGGAGTTTTCTTGATGAGTGTCTACCGATCGGCTGTTCGTACCTGCATTCTCTTCACCGCCATGGCGGGTGTTTTGATGGTTTCTGTCGGGGACAGTCGGGCCGTGGATCCGAGTTCGTCTGATTCCCGACGTTCTCTGATTCTGAAGCCAAAATTTGACCCGACTGCAGAGAAGGTGGATTTGTTTGACGCGATGGATGATGGTCGCGTAGAGGCAAAGATCGTCGCAAAAGACTCAACGGGTGGCTTTATCTTCGTGTCCAACAATTCTGCAGAGCCATTAACGGTGGTTATGCCGGAGTCCTTTGTCGCTGTACAGGTGCTGAAGCAATTCGGCGGTGGTATGGGTGGCATGGGCGGC
>JALRDR010001127.1 GCA_023262145.1 Planctomycetaceae bacterium
ATAAGCGCCCGCTGCCTGCTCCCGCTCAGTCTCGCGTATCTGCCCCTGCTTTGATTGCCAGCAGACATCCACTGCCTGCAGGCACCACTCAGCACTTCCTGAACTGCCTCGAATTGGCTGATTGTCGATGTGCACAAAGACCGGGTTTGTATGCACGGAGGGAAGAATACGAACCGCGACCCACGATGAACGCTCCAGCTTCACCGGGATTTCAAAGTCTTCCAGATGCCCGTCGGCCACCAGCGTCTGCCGACTGACAACCTCACCGTTCACAATGACCTCAACCGGTACAGTGCGAGTATCTCCGATGCGACATCGTTCCAGATGCCAGTAGGGCTTTTCATCCAGTCGTCGATTTCTGATGGAACGAGTGAGCTCTGTCTGCTCCTCTTCCAGCATCGCTGCAGCACGAAACCTGACTGTCACGGCCGCTGCCTGCGGCAGGTCAAGACGACTGACACCACCTTCAGACTGCTCACCAACCTGGCGCTCGTTTACCTGAAAATCAAGAATGTGACTCAGGCCGTCTCCGCAGTAGCTGCGGCCATCCTTCAGCCCCGCTACCCACGTATCAAAAGTCAGCTCCGTTCCTTCCGGCTGCTTCACGTAGATCCTTCCCAGACCAACACGATCTCCGTAAATACACGGAAAGTCGGTTTCCCCGCTGATTCGAGTTGTGACACCGCAGTTCAGCGTGTGGTACCAGATATTCAGTTCCCAGATCGCCGGAGTATCCACGGCGGAAATGAAATCACACACGCCAAGTGGTCCGGTTACGATGTACTCGTTCGCGCCAATCCCGTCGAATCGGGGCATGGCATAGTCAGGGAGCGTTGCTGCAGCCCGCCCCTGCCAGCCGTTGGGAGCTCCTCCCCAGGGCAGCTGAGGGAATTCGCGACTGCCGTCCGGCATCACATCCGGTAAGGCGATTCCCCAGCCACTGTGACTGTACCCCACAACACCACCCTGCTCTTTCCCCCACTGCAGCACCGGAAATGTCCAGCTGGGCCACTCCTCAATTCGAGTCGTTCCCGGATAATCGTCCTCCTGCAGTCGCAGCAGACACAGATGCCCCGCGTGAGATGACGGAAACCCACTCACTTCCACGTCATAACGCATCAGATAATCAGGGCGCGACAACTTTGATACCGCGCCGTCAAAGAACTCCTTCTGCGTATACCAGCAGGGCCCCCAGCTGAGTACACAGCCAACATTCAGGTCTTCACCCAGAATATGACGCATCATGTCTTCCGGACCGACCCCCTCCGTCGGGCTGTCATAGTGAGCACACCCGGCTGCATGTACGTGATGATCACCGGAGTACCACCCCTGAGCAGCAATATGAATCCAGCGTTTCAGCCTCACATTGACCGCGTGCTCCTCGACATCCGGAACCGTGACCGCGATGGACTGAGGCACATACTCCGGACCTCGATTCACCAGAAATGTGTAGTTCCCCGGAGGCAACATCACGTGCTCGCCATCCTCCCGGTAAATCTGATTATGGAAGAAAAAGTCCGGTGCAAGCCGTCGTGACGGCAGTGGATAAACACGCCCCAGAGCATCTCGAATCACAAATCCAGCCGTCACCGGCTGGCCGTCGAAATCCTGTACTCCCAGCCGGACCCGCACCGCAGGTCGACAATCAAACAGCAACGGCACCTGACTGCGAAAGCCCAGGTCCTGACTCCCGGCACCAATATCAAAGACCAGGGTCGCCTCACGCTTCCCCGCATCACGGCTGAACAATGAAATGATGCGGTATTCCAGCAGGAGCCCCGAGAGATTCGGGCGGAGTGGCTCGCGACGCAGAATGTCAAGGTCGAGGAACCTGTCCCGTACCTCGGCCGCTGTCACCAGGTCATCAGTCCGTTGTGGCTCCTGTCGCGCACCACCTCCGCGCTGGTAGGCCGGCAAGGCGTTCGGACTGTCAACCTGCAATTGCGGCGTTATCCCCGCTTCGTTGATCACCTTGACCAGAAATACTCTCCAGCCCTGCTGCACAAGGTCCCGCTTAGCTGGCCCCTCAAGCACCCGCACGCGACTCTCAGCATTAATGGTGATGCTCGCCAGACACAACGGATCAAGCAGGCTCTGCACTCGCTGCACAGCCTCGAGATCATTCTCGATGGCATCAATCTCGCTGAGCTGCTGACGCAGGCCAGCTGACAGTGGAGCACCCGCAATCTGCAGCGCTTCCTGGAGGCGTCGAACTGCCGCAAGCAATGGCTGACGATCAACCGACGTCACTCGCTCCAGCTCATCAGCAGACAACTGTGATGGCAATCCCGTGAACAACAGCAGCAATGCCAACAAGAATGTTGGTGGCAAGGAGATCCCGTTCTGCATTCGGCCAGCCTCCGCACTCAGGTGTATTCAACATTCGCCGACAGCCTGTGCCGTCCCGACAGCAGTCATTCTGCCTGATCAGGAATGTTCCGTCGAGTCACCTGCAGAGTTTGTGGCCTGTTGCAGCCCCCGTCAGTCAAGCGGTATGGGCCAGTTCCAGCCGGAAGAAAAACCGCCATCCACGTACAGCGTCTGCCCCGTCATGAATGCAGATGCCCGCGAAGCCAGAAAAATCGCTGTCCCGACCATGTCGTCCGGAACGCCGAGACGGCCCAGTGGAGCATTGGCCGCATTCCATTCCTGCATCGTCTTGTCGGACCAGAGCTTGCGAGTCAGATCCGTAAGAATAAACCCCGGCGAAAGACTGTTGACGCGTACCCCCCGCGGTCCCCATTCCAGGGCCAGTGCGCGAGTCATCCCCTGCATCCCGAATTTGCTCATCGCATACGGGAGTACACCTTTCAGGGGCATCCATGTATTCAACGACTGGATGTTAATCTGAGCGCCTGAGCCGCGTTCGATCATGTGACGCCCCACCGCACGCGAAAGCAGAAAAGCTCCCCGCAGGTTCGTATCCATGATGAAGTCATAGTCCTCAGTTGTCACAGTCTCCGCCCGTTTACGACGATTGACTCCGGCCACGTTGACCAGCGTATCAATATGACCAGCCGTACCCAGCACCTGCTCAACCGCCTGAGTAATCTCCTCCTCAGAACTTACATCGCAGACGACACTCTCTACAGACAACCCTGCCTGCCGCATCTCCTCCGCAGCCTGCCCCAGAGTCTCCGGGTTGCGACTGGAGATGATCACGCGGGCTCCACGCTCCGCAAAGCCCTCCGCAATTGCCCTGCCAATCCCCCGACTGCCACCAGAAATCAGAACGCTCTGGCCTGCAACCGAAAATAAGTCGTCCGCAGTCGTCATCTGAAGCCTCGTTTCAATCGCAGGAACTCGCAGCCACCTGGTACCTCAGCCCACCACCATCCGCCAGGCAGGTACCCACCCCGGAGAACCACACCGGCAAATCCATCTCACTCAGGTTTGCTCGCTGCTGAAGAACTGCTCGAGGAGGAACCGGAGTCCGAACTGCTCTTGCTGTCAGTTGCCTTCTTCGCCGCTTCAGCCCCCTTGCGATAGGAGTCACTGCGGTAGTCTGTCTGATAAAAGCCGGAGCCCCGAAAGATGACTCCCCCACCAGCACTGATGATTCGCTCCGCTTTCAGCTTGCGACATTCCGGACACTTCCGCGACGGATCCGCCTTGATGGACTGAAACTCTTCCCAGCGATGATCACACGCTTTGCAGCGATACTCATAAGTTGGCATGACGAATTCCACAGAACCAGTGAATATGATACCCCGCAGAACAGTTGCCACATTGTACACAGCAACGCAGCCTGCTGTTCCTCGACTTTCCGGAAGCCATGTCCGGAATCACCCCAACTCACTCCGCAGGAGGAGCACAGGTGACAATCACTCTGGCCGGACGAACGACGCGATCATGCATCCGGTAACCAACCTCAACCACTTCCAGAACCGTCATCGGCTCATGGTCAGCCGAGGGTACCTGCGAAAGTGCCTCGTGCAGATTCGGATCAAACGGCTGCCCTTTGGGCTCGATCGGCTCGGCTGCATGTCCCCGCAGAGTGTCCCGAAACTGTTGCGACACCATGCGAATTCCCTCCAGCAATGCAGCCTGATCTCCAGTCTGCTCAGCTGTCGCAATCGCGCGATTCAGACTGTCCAGCCCTGGAAGCAGATCATGCAGCAGTCGCAGCGATTCGTAGCGGCGAGCTTGCTCCTGATCCTTCTGAACTCGTCGCCGATAATTCTCCAGATCAGCCCACGATCGCGCAAGCTTATCCTGAAGTTCGCTCACCTGCTCACGTAATGCAGCTTCTGCACTGCTGACTGCTGAGGCAGACGAACTCTCGTCGCTTACCACACCCTCCGGGCTGGCGGCTTCAGCCGCTTCCTCTCCATTGTTCAGCTGCTCTGATTCTTCGTCACTCATCTGCTTCACCTGCTCTCCGGCACGACATTCCGGCCACCAATGCCAATTCTGTCAGCAAGCACTTTCCGCCAGCAGGCGAACAACGCTTCCGACACAGACCACCTGTGATCAACTCTGCTCTTCATCCGGAGCTAACCCGGAGAAAAACTCCTTCACCTGCTCAAGGAACGACTTCCGCTGCGGAAGAACACTGGAATGATCCAGTTCCGCCAGTTGCCGCAACAACTCTTCCTGCTGCTCTGAAAGCTTCTTCGGGACTTCGATCTGGATCTCAACCAGCAGGTCTCCCTGCCCTCCACGTTCACCCTGCAATGCCGGCATTCCCCGACCCTGCAGGCGAGAAACATCGCCGGGCTGCGTTCCCGGCCGAATCTTCAGCTTCTGCGGTCCCTCCAGTGTCGGCACTTCAATCTCTGCACCAAGTGCAGCCTGTGCATACGTCAATGGAAGTCGATACATCAGATGGCGACCGTCGCGCTGGAACAATGGATGGCGGCTGACCTCTATTTCCAGATAAAGATCACCACGCCGGCCACCTCGCAGCCCCGCTTCACCCTCTGAACGCAGACATAACTGCACCCCGCTGTCGACTCCCGGTGGAATCGTCACCTCACGCACAACATCCTGCAGAGTCCGTCCTGCTCCCTCGCAGACAATGCAGGGATTGCGAACAATCCTTCCTTCACCACGACAGTGCGGACATGTACGCTGAACCTGGAAGAATCCCTGTGACTGCACCACCTGCCCGCGGCCACGACACGTTGAACACGTCTCGGGCTCCGCCCCTGCCGCACAGCCGGAGCCACTGCATTTCTCGCACGTCTCACGACGAGAAATATGCAACTCGCGACGACAACCCGCATATGCCTCCGGAAGATCAATCACCACCACCTGACGCAGCGACTCGCCGCGACTGGATCCTCCACCTCGCGATCTCCGCCCACCGTCTCCGACGTCGAAACCAAAACCCTGAAAGAGATCGCCGAATGCACCGAAGATGTCGGCAACATCGTTGAATCCGCCTCCGCCACCCGCCCCACGCACTCCCTCACGACCAAAGCGGTCGTAGCGTGCCCGCTTGTCAGCGTCGCTGAGCACTTCGAATGCTTCGGATGCCTCCTTGAATCGCGTCACTGCCTCCTCGTCATCCGGATTTCGATCCGGATGGTACTTCAGGGCCAGACGACGGTAGGCCTTCTTGATTTCAGCGGAGTCGGCAGTTCTGGAAACTCCCAGAATCTCGTAGTAATCCCGCTCAGCCGCCATTTGTATTTCCAATCAATCTCACCGCAGAACAACGGAACGCTCTGCGTCTGTCAGAACATCAAAGGAGCAAAGAAACTCCTGATTCGTGCTTTTTCACGCTGCCAGCAGTCTTCATCCGAACGTCACTGCCGAAGGCAAGAAAAACGGGACACCATTGCTGGTGTCCCGTCGAAACTTTTGTCCGTACTCGATCATGCTCGCGATGTCAGAACCGGACTTCCGACAGAAGGCTCTCAGCGAACAACACCTTCTGCAGAAGGCTTCTTTCCACCGTCGGCGTCCTCGATCTTCGTCACAAGCACCTGAGTAGTCAGCATCAGACCTGCGATGGATGCCGCATTCGACAGCGCGCTGCGGACCACCTTGGCCGGATCGAGTACTCCAGCCTCCAGCAGATCAACGTACTCACCCTTTGAAGCATCGAAGCCCTGTGAACCCTTCAGCTGTCGAACTTCGTCAACAACCACTGCACCATCACGGCCGCAGTTGGAAGCGATCATGCAGGCCGGAGCCTCGAGAGCCCGAGCCACAATCGCAACGCCAATGGCTTCGTCACCTTCCAGAGTGAGCTTCTCGACGGCACTGATTGCTCTCAGGAGTGCAACTCCGCCGCCCGGAAGAATTCCTTCTTCCACAGCCGCTCGCGTGGCATGCAGAGCATCTTCCATGCGAGCCTTGGTCTGCTTCATCTCAGCTTCAGTACTCGCCCCCACGGAAATAACCGCTACGCCACCCGTAAGCTTGGCCAGACGCTCCTGGAACTTCTCACGATCGTAATCACTGTCGGTCTTCTCAATGTGATCTCGAATCTGCTGGACGCGAGTCTGAATCGTCTCGCTCTTGCCAGCACCCTCGATAATCGTGCATTCATCCTTGGAAACTTCAATTCTGCGTGCCGAACCAAGATGTCCGACCTCAACGTTCTCCAGCTTGATGCCCAGATCTTCTGAGATCAGCGTACCGCCGGTCAGAACAGCGATGTCACCCAGCATAGCCTTGCGACGATCACCAAAACCCGG
>JALRDR010001147.1 GCA_023262145.1 Planctomycetaceae bacterium
GTCGCCCATCGCAATTCTGCCGGACAGATTCGTTCTCTTGGCAGCGACCTGCGCAACAGCAATGGAATCGGGGTTTCTCCTGACGGGCAGGTTGTTCTTGCAACCGTTCAGGAAGGCACATGGACTCCGGCGACGGCAATTTTTGAAGTTCAGCCACAAAGCTACCACGGCCTGCAGGGACCGCGACCAGACCACGGAACTTACGGGTACGACCTGCCCCTCTGCTATATCCCCCGTGGAATCGACAACTCGTCCGGAGAAATTCGATATCTGCCCACAGATCCTCGCCTGGGACCACTCTCCGGGGCAGTCCTTGGAACATCCTTTGGAGCCTGCCAGACATACCTTGTGCTCCGAGACGTTGTGAATGGAAAGTCTCAGGGGGCCGTCGTGCCGCTCCCCGGCGATTATCTCAGTGGTGTCTGTCGCACCGCCTTCAGTCCGCACGATGGATGCGTTTACCTTGCCGGTACCGAGGGCTGGCAGAGCTATGCAGAGCAGGATGGCTGCCTGCAGCGGATCCGATTTTCGCAGCAGCCTCCTGTCGTTCCGCAGACATTTGAAACATGGAACAACGGGGTACGAATTCGTTTCAGCGAGCCACTTGATCCGACCAGCGTAACATCTGAAAACCTGTTCTGTCAGCAATGGAATTATCTCTACAGCGCCGCCTACGGATCCCCCGAATTCTCCGTACGTGAGCCGGAACGACAGGGACACGATTACGTTCCCGTGAAATCGGTGCAACTGCTTGCAGATGGGCGCACGATCTTTATTGAGATACCGCAATTGCATCCGGTCATGCAGTTTCACGTGCACGCCGGCTTCCGTAGCGCAGACGGACGACATGTGCAGCCGGATGTATTCGGCACCATTGTCAACCAGCGTCAGGATTTCCGCGACTACCCGGGATATGCGGCTGTGGAAAAACGAGCCGCTCCGGGGTTCCCCAGACCGGAGGCAATGGAGCAGGACCCTCGACTCACCGAGCAGGAACAGTACGGCACCAATTTCGGCTGGGTCTCCAGTTCCGTAAAAATGTCAGTGGAGGCAGCTCCCGGGCTGCAATACACGCCTCAGGTACTGCGGGTGGCCCCGGGAACTCGTGTCTCCCTGGCATTTCACAATGGTGACCCCGGGATGCCTCACAATGTGGCTGTAGTCCGGGCAGACGCAGTGCAGGATTTTGGTACACGCTCGATGCAGCTGGCCAGCAACCCGCGCGCAATCGCGTCCCACTATGTCCCGGATGACCCACGAGAAATCTGCTTCTCTCCAATACTGCAGCCGGGTGACACCTATACGATGTTCTTTGAAGCCCCTCAGGAGCCAGGCGAATACAGACTGATCTGCACATATCCCGGCCACTGGCGGGTCATGCAGGCAACACTGTACGTCATTGCTGACGGGGAAGCGTTGCCGGAAACCAGCACTCGCCCAACACGCAGCTTCGTGCGGATGTGGAGCCTGGATGAACTGTCCGCAGTCGCTGACAGGCTCCCGGAAGCATCTCAGGAAAGAGGCAGCCTGGTGTTTCAGGAAGCGGGTTGTATTCGTTGCCATCGCATGCACGGAGAAGGCTCACAGCTTGGCCCGGACCTGACGACTGTCTCCCGGCGATTTCACGGGAGCAGACTGCTGCAGCAGATTCTGCAGCCCTCTCTGGAAATCAACAGGGAATACCAGACGATGGTTGCAGTCATGGACGATGGTCGGGCACTTTCCGGGATTCGTGTGGCCGAGAGCGACACTGAGATTACTCTGCTGCCGGATCCACTCCGTCCGGATACTGCTGTCACCCTGCAGAAGGCGGATCTGGATGAGCTTGTGGCATCCAGCACATCCACAATGCCTGCAAATCTGCTCATCACCTTTTCCGAGCAGGAGATCCTCGATCTGTTATTCTATCTGCAGCAGGGCGACCGGAACCCGCCTCCCCTGCCACAGAACTGATCAGGGAAACAGATCCGGCGGCGTTTCCGCGGATTGACTTCACGTTGCCTGCCACCATAATCAGTCCGATCAATCGCCTACTCCTTTGGGAACGCAAATCTTGGCTCTGCTGAAAAAACGAATTCCGCTTTATCTCACCGCGGAAGAACAGGACGGACTTCGGGCCGCCGGTCAATTCAACGCTTCACTGATGGATTTCCTCCGACCGCATGTTGTGGAAGGTACTTCCACGGAGAAACTGGATCAGCTGGCAAATACATACACTCGGGATCATGGCCATATTCCAGCCTGCCTGAACTATCGCGGCTATCCGAAGTCAATCTGCACCAGCATCAATGAGGTCGTGTGTCACGGTATTCCCAACACGACACCCCTGAAAGCCGGTGATATTGTCAATGTGGACATCACCACGATCGTGGACGGATGGTACGGAGATCAGTCAGAGACATTCCTGATTGGCGATGTCTCTGAAGCAGCACGCCGACTGGTTCAGGTCACCTGGGATTCTCTTTTCGTGGGTATCGATGCCGCACGACCAAACGGGACAGTTACGGAAATCGGACGGGCAATTCAGACCTTCGCGGCTGCCGCCGGTTACTCCGTTGTACGGGAATATCAGGGACATGGAATTGGTCGGGAGTTCCATCAGGATCCCGGAATTCCACACTACCCCCAACTCTCCTCAAATCGGGATCTGCTCAGACCCGGAACCTGTTTTACCATTGAACCGATGCTCAACATCGGCGGCTGGGAAACGCGTCTGGATCAACGGGACAAATGGACCGTCCGAACACTCGACTCCAGCCTTTCTGCAC
>JALRDR010000489.1 GCA_023262145.1 Planctomycetaceae bacterium
ACGAAGTATCGCTGCCCATGGATTGAGGGCTTTGCATCGCGGACCAGTGTTCGCGCCGGGGAGGCGATTCAGTTCTTTGTGAGTACCAACCCGGCGTCGGAGTTTCGGATCGACATTTTCCGGATGGGGTATTATGGCGGCAGCGGCGGCCGGCTCATGCAGCAGCTTGGTCCGTTCGCCGGCTCTGTGCAGCCGGACCCGGAGATCGGGCCGCAGCGAGTGCGGGAATGTTGCTGGGAGCCGTGTGCGGAGCTGGTGATTCCGGATGACTGGGTGAGTGGAGTCTACCTGGGACGGCTGACGGCGGAGCAGGATGGGTGGCAGAGTTATCTGGTGTTTATTGTAAGGGACGACCGCCGGGCGGACCTGCTGTTTCAATGTTCGGATACCACATGGCAGGCGTACAACCGCTGGCCGGATCAGTTTGCGTTGTATGACGATGGGCAGGACAAGTGGTACTGCGGTCCGGACGTGGCCGTGAGTTTTGATCGTCCGTACGGGCGTTACTGTCAGATCCTGGATGCACCGTTGACCACCGGCTCCGGGTCGTGGTTTTTGTGGGAGTATCCGTTTGCTTACTGGCTGGAGCAGCAGGGATACGACGTGAGCTATGTGTCCTGCCTCGATACTCATGCGGACCCTGCCGGTCTGCTGCGTGCCAAAGGTTTTCTGAGCATTGGTCATGATGAGTACTACTCGCTGGAGATGTATCAGCATCTGCTGGCAGCGCGCGATGCGGGGGTGAGTCTGTGCTTCTTTTCCGGAGACACCTGTTGGGGGCGAATTGATCCACGTCCGAGCGGTGCGGGCGGCGCTGATCGTGTCTTCAGTCGAGTTGATGCATTTGGACCCTGTTTGCCCGGGGCAGAAAAGTGGGCGGGCGCCGATCGTTTCCTGTACCAGACTCCGAGCGAATCCGAGCTTATAGGTGCCCGCAATGTACCGCCAGTCACGGGAGGCGCTGACTGGATCTGTCGTCTGCCGGAGCACTGGGTATTTGCCGGCACCGGGATGGAGGAAGGTGATGGGATACCGGGACTGGTGGGCTGGGAATGGATGGGCATGCCGGCAGAGATCGCGGGGCTGGAAGTACTGGCCAGTGGCAGGACGAGTCATGGAGTTGACCGCCCGGGAACGGAAGGATTTTACTCGGCGACGATTTACCCGGGGCCACGTGGAAACTACGTATTCAATGCAGCGACGTGCTGGTGGTGCGACGGTCTGTCGGAGCCGCCCGGATATCTGCGCCCGAAGGTGTATACGGAGCCGCTGGGTGTGGACCAGCGTGTGCAGCGGATCACCACCAATCTACTGGATCGCATCTGCGGGCAATAGGTCCGCTAGCCCGTCAGAGATCCCACAAGCCGCGGCATTGTCGGAATCACTTGTCAGTCACTGTCCTGCCGGTTGTATGTGCTGCCGGCTGTCGCTGGATGGTCAGCCTGGGTCGGGAGGGACGTCCGCGCACGAGGGCTTACAGATCAACGTGCAGGCGGACACTCAGGTGCGGGGCGGCAGTCGCCGTTTGTTCGGTGCATCATTCTGTGTCGCGCCAGCTGCAGTGCTTGTCAGGTCTCGAACCAGTAGACATAGACGGTAAAGGTGTCATCGCCGTTGTCAGCGATACCGACGTTGAGTCCTCGCGTTCCTTGTGATCCGGGTGGCGGGACGGTGAAGTTTCCACCGATCAGGGTTTGCGTATGGCTGTCCCACCACGGCTGGCCGATGTCGCGTTCAAGGCCGATGTTTGACTTGCGGGTGACCAGTTCGGAGGGCGGGACAAACGCCGGATCGAAGATGCCATCAAGCTGTCTGGTTCTGGCAATGAACTTGAACGCAATCTGGTCATCCTGAAAGCCGTGCTCGTAGTAGTAGCCAACTGGCTCCAGAACAAGTTCCGGATGGATGTACATCACATCGCGACAGTACTGAATCTGCTGTCTGCCGGGGGTTGTCGTGATCTCCGGTGCGGGCGTGCCGAGCGGATCGAAGGAGCATCCGGGAAGCAGCAGGAGACTGACCAGAAGAATCGTCTGGATCTGAATTAAGTGAACCGGGTTCATCGGAGGGCGAGCTTGCGAGGGTTCACGATGCATGGAGTATCCACGATGCATGTGGACACTGCGGCAGAATATGGGAAGTGTTTCGTACGTTGTTGCCGCGCGTGCCGCTAGTGTTTGCCGTCTGCCGTGAAAAGTCAAATGTTGCGATCGCTTTGGTACGGCCTGATGTCGTGGATAGCGTTGTCAGCAGTGCGTCAGCACCGATGCGGAGCAGGAATTCGTCCTCGTGGACGATTTCTGTTGGACGAACTGAGGGGCAAGGATGTTGCTGGTCCGGTCCGCCTCAGGAGTTGACACCTGCACCTGTCGGCGTGCGAAATTGTGACCGTGCAGGAAGTGGTGAGGAATTTCTGTATGGGCGGAGTCTGTGGTACTCGTGGAGCCAGCCGGCAGATCATCGGGATTCCCAGCTTCGGATTTTGCCGCAGTCTCGCCATTGACAGGCAGGGTGTTTAGACTGCGGGTGTGTGATTCAGGGTTTCGTTCGTCGGAGGATGAGAAATGACACTGATCAGAAGACACCATCGACCGGCCGGGATTATGCAGGCAGCGATCGTCACCTGCACAATTCTGACAGTTCTGACGCCGTTCCTGCCGGCTGCAGACTGGACCAGCTATCTGAACGGTCGCGACCGCACCGGCTATTCCCGGGCGCAGCTCCCTGCGAATCTGCAGTCGGTCTGGATCTACAAGTCTCCGGCAAAGCCACAGATGGCCTGGTCCGGTCCGCGGAGTGCTCCGATTGAGGGTCACGAGATGCGGCACCGCGTGGCTTTTGATTCCTCGATGCAGGTCGTGATGGCTGCGGGTCGAGCGTTCTTCGGAAGTACGGTGAACAACAATCTGCACTGTGTGGATGCGGCAACTGGCAGGCCGATCTGGACCTTCCCCACGGACGGTGCCATCCGGCTGGCTCCGACGCTGGCTCACGGCAACGCCTACTTTGGATCGGACGATGGTCATGTGTTCTGTGTGAGTCAGCAGACGGGTGAGCTGGTCTGGAAGATGCGAGTCGGGCCGGAGGACGATCGGCTGCTGGCCCGCGGCGAGATGATTTCTCGCTGGCCAGTGCGCACGGGGGTGCTTGTCGATGGCGGCATCGCCTATTTCGGGGCCGGGGTATTTCCACACGAGCAGATTTTTCTGGCAGCAGCTGATGCCGTCAGTGGAGCCGTAATCTGGCGGAACGACACGATCAGCCAGCAGGATGCGGGCAGAAACGATCTGTCCCCGCAGGGATATCTGCTGGCGAATGAGACGACATTGTTTGTGCCGTCGGGCCGTTCGCTGCCCGTGGCGCTGTCGCGAGAGACGGGGGAGATCATTTTCCAGCGTCAGTACTCGTGGCGGACTGATGCCGGAGGTGTAGTCGGTGGTACGAAGGCGCTGCTGGGCGACGGACAGGTTTATGCCGGGGGACCGCACCATTTTCTTGCGATGGACGAAGCGCAAGGTACTGTCGGAGAATCTTACATTGGCGGACGGCAGATGGTCCTTGCCGAGGACGTTGCCTACCTGATGGATGGGGAGAAAATCTTCTGCGTGGACCGCGCCGAGCACGCTCGCGCAAGTCAGGAAAAGCAGAAGTGGTTCCTGCGGGCACGGACAGATGCGGGGAATGCTGAAAAACTGGCCACTGCGAAGGCGAAGATGAAGGAGTACGCTGGCGTGGGGATCATCTGGCAGGTTCCCAGTGATTTTGATGACGCGCTCATCGCCACTGCCGAATTTGTGATTGCCGGTGGTCCCGGAGCCGTATGGATGCTCAATCGGGCCGACGGTGCGGTTGTCTGGAAAGCGGAAGTGGACGGCGAGGTCACAGGACTGGCGGCGAGTGATTCCGTGCTAACGGTCAGCACCGACGCCGGGCATATCTATGCCTACGCTGCCACTGATGCGGCGTCGCAGCCGCAGACCTGGCCGGCGGCGGCGATGACAGCGTTTGCCGATCCGCAGCAGGAGGAATATCGCGCAGCGGCGCAGCGGATGATTGAGGAAAGCGGTCATCGCACGGGGTTTGCTCTGGTGGTCGGCAATGAAGAAGGGCGGTTGGCGGTGGCGTTGGCGGAGGCCAGCGACCTGACGATTTATGCTGTGGAAGCTGACGCCGAAAAGGCTGCTGCCGCGCGTGCGCGACTGGATGCCGCCGGGGTGCACGGATCACGCATCACGGTTGTGAACTGTGCGGCAGATCAGATTCCGTTCGCAAACTACTTTGCCAACCTGATCGTGTCGGAGACGCATCTGAAGACAGGGGTCATGCCGGCTGCTGCAGCGGATCTGTCACGATTTCTGAAGCCATGTGGTGGTGTGGCGATGATTGGTGCAGCGGGGCGTGAACTGAGTAACGCTGAGGACAGCTGGACAGCAGAGATGTTCCGCAGTGTTGCCGGAGAGTCGGAACGCCGAGGCAGCTGGCTGGTCTTCCGCCGTGGACAGTTGCCGGGTGCGGGCGAATGGTCGCACCAGTATGGAAATGTCGCCAACACATCGCTCAGCAACGATGAGCATGTTCGTGGTGGACTGGGCGTGCTGTGGTATGGCGATCCGGGGCCGAGTGCCATGATTAACCGGCACGAAGCTGCAGGAGCTCCGCTGTCCACCAACGGTCGCATGTTCATTCAGGGCATCGACAGTGTGATGGCCTATGATGCCTACAACGGCAATTTTCTCTGGGATTACGCAAATCCCGGTGCGATCCGCACGGGTGTCTTCAATAATCGCGAGACGCATAATCTGGCTGCCAGCCCGGACACGTTATACGTGGCTGTTGAAAACACGGTGACTGGCCTGGACGGCGCAACGGGGCAGGTTGTGTCCACGTTCAGAACTCCGGAATCGAGCGACGGCATTCCGCGGGCGTGGGCCTACGTGGCTTACGATTCGGGTCAGGTATTTGGCAGCAGCACCATTCGCGAGGAGCTGGAAGCTCGACTGCGTCGTCGCGGTCTGACAGTGGCGTCACAGACCGATGCTGTATTTGCCTTCGATACGACCTCCGGGGAGATGTCGTGGGCGTATCGCGGAAAGAACATTCTGCACACGACGATCGCCATTGGCCCGGATCATGTTTACTTCGTGGAAAGCTCCATCACACCGGAGCAGCGACAGGAGCTGTATCGACGAGACAAGGAGGAACTGAAGGAGCTGACCGGTGAGGAGGCGAAGCAGGCGGAAGAGGAAATGAAGCGCCTCGACCTGCGGATGGCTGTGGCTCTGGATCGACGCACCGGCGAGAAGCTCTGGGAGAAGCCCGTGAATGTTACCGACACCACCAACGTGAGTGCGGGCGGTGGCAGTCTGACGGTCATGTATGCTCAGGGCTATCTTGTGCTCTGCGGGGCCAATGCCAACGGGCACTACTGGAAGCAGTTTCTGGCGGGCGAATTTGAGACGCGGAAGCTGATCGTTCTGAATGCTGCTACCGGCGAGGAGCTCTGGTCGAAGAATGCCAACTACATGAATCGCCCGGCTGTGATCGGCAGCGACATTTTTGCAGAGCCGTGGGCATTCGAACTCGCGACGGGAGTGACAAAGAAACGCCCGCATCCGCTCACCGGAGAAGAAAGCGACTGGCGGTTCAGTCGTCCGGGGCATCACTGCGGTGTGATCACCGCGACTCCGAATATGATGTTCTTCCGCTCCGGGTTTATTGGTTACTACGACCTTTACAATGACAGTGGAACAAAGCACTTTGCCGGGCAACGGCTGGGCTGCTGGGTAAATGCGATTCCGGGGAACGGGCTGGTCATGATTCCGGAAGCGAGTGCAGGCTGTGTGTGTCAGTTCTCAATTGCATCAACGGTGGTGCTGGAACCGAAGACAGAAAGCCGCAGCTGGGGGATTTTCAGCGCAGTAGGAGAATCCACGCCGGTGCGGAGCATGCGGATCAACCTGGGGGCTCCCGGGGATCACATGGACGAGGCGCGGCAGGAGTGGTTTGGTTATCCGCGTCCCAGCGCACGCGGGCGGCTGGAGTATGTTTTTGATATTCATCCGCAGTTCAGTGAGGGGGGCGGCTGGTACAGTCGCAATCAGGAGAATGCGGAGTTTGCCGGGTGTCGTCAGCCATGGCTGTTTTCCTCCGGGGCCCGCGGACTTTCACACTTTGACGTCACATTGCTTGGCGAAAATGACAGCCCGGCCAGCTATAACGTGACGCTGCACTTTGCTGAGACCGATGCCGAGACACTGGGGCGACTCAAAGTGCGATTTGGTGGCGAAGGGAAAGCTGCTGTGGTTTCTGAAAGCAGGCAAGGCACGGTTCAGGGTGAACCGACTTTGCTGGTCAGTTATCGTGTACCAGTGACCGGTCAGCTTACTGTGGATCTGGATCATTCCGCGCTGCCTGCATTGCCACGCCTGTGCGGGATTGAGATTGTCCGTGAGGAGCAGGCTGCAGCGCGTGGAGGTGTCAGCGATGAACAGTGAGACTCTGCGTTCCAGGTCGCGGGCTGTGCGGCTGGTGGCTGTGATTCTGGTCTGTTGTTCAGCGACACTGCTGGCCTGTCAGGTGCCCGTTTTCCGCTATGCGCTGGAACGCTGGAACGCGGATCAGTATCGAGTCACGGTGCTGCACGATCAGCCGCTCACCGCGTCGCAGCAGGAGGCCCTGGAGTCCTTGCGGAAGGCGGCCCTGGCGACTCCGGACATGCCGGCCTCTCTGGACCTGCAGGTGCTTGATCTGAGCGGCGGCGTGCGATTGTCGCCGCAGATGCAGGCGCAGTGGCAGCAGCGAGCGGCGGCGGATGAACCGCTGGTGCTGGTGGAGTTTCCGCGTGCCAACGAGACCGGTCGTACGGAACCTGTGTATGCAGCAGCATTGACTGCTCCGATGGCAGCGCAGTTGCTCGACTCACCGGTGCGTCAGGAAGTGGTTGCGCGGCTGGCCGCTGGTCATTCGGCCGTCTGGGTGTTTGTTCCCTGCGGTCGTGAAGCGGAGGATTCTGCAGCGCTGAAGCGGCTGGATGCTCAGTTAGATGCGGATGAAGACTGGCTTGAGATTCCTTCGGCGGAGGAGCTGGAGGTGCAGCCGGAGGTGCTGGAACAGGTGAAAGTACCACTGCAGATTCAGTTCTCTGTGGTGACGCTGCGACGCGACGATCCGGCGGAGAAGTTTCTGCTGCAGTCGTTGCTGCTCAGCGAAGAAGATCTGACGCAGTTTGACCAGCCGCTGGCGTTTCCAGTGTTTGGACAGGGACGGGTGTTGTATGCACTGGTCGGGCAGGGAATAGCCACAGATACGATTCGCACGGCATCTGCGTTCATGTGCGGGCCCTGTTCATGTCAGGTGAAGAACCAGAATCCCGGCTTCGACCTGTTGTTGCGTACGGACTGGAAGGCAAGGCTGGGTGATGTGCTCATTAGTGAGCCTGTAGAGACGGTTGACAAGGAAGCGAACGCTCCCACGCTGCTGGCCATTCCACCGGGTAGAAAAGCGGCGAGTGGGGGAACGCCCTGAAGCAATTCAGCGGTCGGGAATTGCGTGTCGTCAGGAGGCTGGCGAGGCAGCGTGTCGGGGAGTCGGCGAGTGGGCGAGTGGGCGCGTGGGCGCGTGGGCGTGCGCGGGCCATGTGCACAATCGGAACCCTGGATTGCCTGCTGCGTGGGACCTGGCTGTGGCTGGAGATGCGGCATCGGGGACGCTCAGCGGAAGGCATGCCATCGCCTGCCGACAGAGCGTTGATTTTGCAGATCACTGCGGAGCAGATTGGATTCAGTCTATCCTGAGAAGCGGAGGTGAGACATGCAGCACTTGCAGTCAGTGGGGCGGCGGGGGTTATTGACGGGGTTCGGGGCGGCAGTCGCGGGTGCTGCATTTCTCAACGAGGCAGTCGGACAAGATGAGAATCCGGCGGCGCAGGTGGAAGATCGCACATCCACGATTCGCATTACGGGGATGAAGACCTGGTGGGTTGGCCCGGTGGTGTATCTGAAGATCGAGACGAATCTGGGCATCAGCGGCTGGGGTGATCTGAAGGGCGTGGACCCGCGACCGGCGCGGGTGCTGGCACAATCGCTGTTTGAGCTCATTGATGGTGAGAACCCGACGCGGATTGAGTACATCTGGCAGAAGCTGTTTCGAGCTCATCGGGACATGCGTGGCGGGGCCTTGATGGTGCATACGATCGCGGCAATTGATATTGCGCTTTGGGACCTTACGGGCAAGCTGTGGAATGCTCCGGTGTATCGTCTGCTGGGTGGGCCGACTCGCGATCGCATTCGCGTTTATCATACCGACAAGGCACAGAAGGTTCCGCCGCATGGGATCTACGATCACTCTGGTACTCCTGCGGACATCGATCGCATGGTGGAGGCAATTGCCCGGGCTCGGGAGAAAGTGGGGCATGACGGTGCGGTGATGTTTGATGCACATTCAGCGGTGCCGCCGGCTACGCTGATTCAGCTGGCCTCCCGGATTGAAGCTTATGATGTGTTGTTTATTGAAGAGCCGGCTGTGCCCGGAAATATCGAAGTGTTTAAGCGGCTGAAGGAGCAGATCCGCATTCCGCTGGCGGCCGGTGAGCGGGATCGCACGATCTGGGGTGTGATTCCCTATCTGCAGGAAGGCTGTCTGGATGTGTTACAGCCGGACTGCAATCACACCGGCGGGATCAGTCAGATGAAAAAGATAGCCACGCTGGCAGAGGCATATCACGTGCCGCTGGCCCCGCACTGCACGGCGACCTTTCTGGGGATTGCTGCCAGCCTGCACACGGTTGCTTCAGTACCGTTTCTGCTGATTCACGAATTCTACCCGCAGAATACCGGCTTCAACAAAGCGGCGCTCACGCGGATGGAATATGAACTTGATGCAGATGGTTACATTGGATTGCCACCTGGGCCGGGTCTGGGGGTGGAGGTGGATGAGCAGTTGCTGGAAACAGAAGCAGCGAAGCCGCAGAGTTATCGCTGGCCGGGAGCTGTGCTGAAGGATGGTTCGATTGCAGATTACTGAACCCGGTGACGGTTTGTTGCTGGGCAGGGCCGGCAGTGATATCGGCCGGCAGTGGTATCGGCCGGCAGTGATATCGGCCGGCAGTGATATCGGCC
>JALRDR010000060.1 GCA_023262145.1 Planctomycetaceae bacterium
GAAACTGATCGAATTCCACGAAGATCAGACACTCGCACTTTATGATCTGCAGTCTGATCCGGGTGAACGGCATAATGTGGCGGAAAGATTTCCTGATCAGCTTGCCGCTTTACGCAGGGAGTTGAAGACCTGGCAGGAAGAAACAAAGGCCCCGATTCCGACAGTGCCCAACCCGGAAGCAGTTCCGGGCATCCGATCGCTGCTGGAAGAAATCTCGCCAGGACGGTGAATTCTGACGGCAACCGTCTGCATGGGGGATCAGACCAGTCAGCAGGCAGAATGGATCAGGTGTCCGGCTGAAAGCCGGGCGGGAGCGTTCATTAATCTTCGGCTGATTTCTTTCGGCGCCAGCGAGCAGCAAGCAGGCCGGTGGTGATTGAAAGCAACAGGCCGGTGGATGCAGGTTCCGGCAGGGGGGCTGGCTTCAATTCCCAGCCGATATCCTGCAGAATTCCCAGATCAGTAGCGCTCAACGTGCGCCTTTCAACATTGGCGAAAATTGAGGAATTCATCACCGAAGTGACCCCATCGTCGACGTGGGAGATACTGGCGCCGTAGTCATATATTAATGGAGCATAGAGCTTTACCGGTTGACCGCCATTTGCTTCCATGGCATTACCCCCGGCGAAGTACACATTATCGCTGGTCAGATCTGCGGCCGATCCAAGGAAATTGCCGCTGGCACCAAATAATGCGGTCCCATTACCTGTTTGCAGAAACCTGTCAATGTTTGTGAAAACGCCGGAATTTCAATTTGAGATCCCACCTGGTTCCGTCGGATTTCACCTCACTGTCAAAGCCGAGTGCGTGCATTATTTCATGCAGGGTAACAGAGAACAGGTCGTATTCATTAGCTCCGACACTCCCGGTATCCGAATTCCAGGGGTGGCCGAAGTCGAATGTTGCGTAGGCGTCCTCTAAGGTTCCATCCGGATCATTCCCGGTGGTCGCATGTTGGAACAGGAATCCCGAATCATAGCGAGCGGGAGATTTGAAGCGGTAAGTAGCAGCTTGTGCCAAAAAATCTCCGCCATCCGTCTTGGAGTTACGGACGACAAAATCGACATTGCCGCCAGCATTCAGCACCGAACCAACGTAGTCCAGTACCGCCTCGAATGTTGCCCGGCGGGTGGCACCGAGGATCGGATCGTCAAATCCAACGTTCGTGGAATTCACAACGTCGTTGTATGTGACATTCCATGTGATTGGATCGGCAGAGGCCGTACAGACGTTCGCCAGGAGCAAGCAAAAGCTCAGTAGTGGGACCAGAGTTCGATTGGATTTGTAAGGGGAGTCCGTCATGATCAGGACCTGTTGGCAAGAAAATGCGGAAAAGAGATAGGGGTATTCCTGCAAAAGAGAGTTATCCGTGGGAAACGCAGGGTTTACCAACATTTTTGGGAGTCCCGAAGCCAGAATGTTGCGATTATGCTGCAGTGAATTCTTATGTGTTTCGCATCATGAACATTCTGTTTTGACGGATTAACAACTTGGCTGTCCGGCATAAGGCCAATCAGCACGATTCTGCTGGCCAGTCGCTCACTTGCAGCACTGCCGCGCAGGGGCATTAATATGGTGGATTAACCTATGGTGCAATTTGCTGATGTTTCATTCCCCATGGATCAGGTGTCGGGCTGAAAGCCGCGCGGGAGCGTTCATTAATCTTCGGCTGATTTCTTTCGGCGCCAGCGAGCAGAAAGCAGGCCGGTGGTGATTGCGAGCAACAGGCCGGTGGATGCAGGTTCCGGCACGGATGTCGTCTGCAAAGTCCAGCCGATATCCTGCAGAATTCCCAGATCAATAGCGCTGAACGTGCGTTTTTCAACATTGGCGGCAATGGAATAATTCATCACCGAAGTGACCCCATTGTCGACGTGGGCAATACTGGAGCCGGCTGAAAATGTTGAAGGGGCATACACCGGTACCGGGTTGCCACCATTTGCGGCCTCTGCGTTAGTCCCACTGAAAAACACGTCATTGCTGGTCAGATCTGCGGCCGATCCAAGGAAATCACCGCCGGTGCCAAACAACGCTGTCCCATTACCCCGTTGCAGAAAGCTGTCGTAGATGGAGAAAACCCCTGGATCTCCATTTGAAATGGCGCTGGTTCCGTTGGCCTGGACAAGGCTCAGAAAGCCAAGGGCGTGGGCGACTTCGTGCAGGGCAACTGAGAACAGGTCGAATTCTCCCGCGGCAACACTTCCGGTGTCGGAATTCCAGTTGTAGCCAAAGTCGAATGTCGCGTAGGCGTCCTCTTTGTTCGCAATTGGATCTGTTCCAGTGTTGGCATGCTGGAACAGAAATCCCGAATCAAAGCGAGCAGGCGTGGTGAAGTAGTAAGTGCCAGCGCTTGCCAGAAACCCGCTTCCATCCATCTGGGAGTTGCCGACGACGAAGTCGACCGAGCCGGAAGCATCCAGCACCGAACCGACGTAGTCCAATACCGCCTGGAATGTTGCCTGGCGAGTGGCACCGAAGGTGGCATCGGCAAACCCAACGTTCGTGGAATTCACGACATCGTTGTATGTGACATTCCATGTGATTGTGCCCGCAGAAGCCGTACTGATTGTCATCAAAAGCATGCAGAAGCTCAGTAGGGGAATATGAGTCCATTGAGGCAGATGAGGGGATTTGCTCATGATGAGAACCTGTTGGCACGAGAATGCGGAAAGGAGACAGGGGTAATCCCGCAGGCGAAGTTTATCCGTGGGAAACGCAGGGTTTACCAACACATTTTTGGAGATCCGCAACCGGAATTTCCCGCTTATCGTTCAACTAACCTTTAGATGTTTCGCAGCATTTACGTTCTGTTTTGAATGGCTAACAGTGAGTGGTCCGGCATCAGTCCGATAATCACAATTCTGCTGACCTGTCGCTGTTCCGCAGTACCGCCACGCTCGGGGATAAGAATGCTGGATTACCCCATGGTGCAGCAGGTTCATGTTTCACTTCCTGAACTCACCTGTGTCACTCATTCCGACAAATGCGTCTGTGATTTCCGGCCGCTTCCGAGACAAGCGGCGATGGTGGGGCGGAGACCGCTGCTGCAGTTCCACAGAGCGACAGCGGTCGCCACGTGCGATAGATTCAAGCAATGAGCGAAGCGGCAGGTCATCTCCCATTCACTTGTCTGGCTCGGAGGTGCCGAATGTCTGAAGGTGCTCGAACGCTGACTGGCTCAACGCTCAGCTGCTTGCTGCTGCTGGCGATGAGTTCTGGTGCCCGCGCCGTGGATGATCCGGCTGTTGAGAGGGAGATCTTTCGCCATTCATTTCTGACTTCCCATTGCGGGTCGTGTCATGGTGGCAATGACCAGAAAGCCGCTGTGGTGCCGCAGTACATCCCACGGGCAGGCGAGTGTGCAGAACTGACATCCGAAGCGCTGGTCATCCAGATGATGGACAATGCCCGTGATGGCATCCTTTTCACAGGTATCGACCGGGCAAGCATGCATGCCTGCCGGTTCCAGACAGTGATGACATGCTGTTGTCACGTGCTGCATCATAGGTGCTGATGGTGAGCCGCCGGTGAGCAGACCGACATCACGCCATGTTTCCTGTTCATCCAGTCTGTTCGGGGAATGACTGGCGACAACCCCGGCTTTGCAGCCGGAGCAGCGATCCCCGTCGACTTCAAAGGCATATTGCTGACCCGGGCCGGGCGGAGCGGCAGGCAGCAGATGACTGTAGTAACGGGACTGTCGCGGCAAGGTTGAATCGCCATTCAGCAGGCGTTCATGCGTCTGCGAAAACTGCTCCACTGTTGTCAGCTGGTGCTGTTCTTCCAGCAGCAGTTGCAGCAGGGGAGATGGTTCTTCAGTCTGTCTCATTGCTGTCATACCGGTTTGATTGATGATCAGACCATTGCTGTATCTGACTGCAGTGGCTGAATCAGGTTCAGCTGAGGCCTGTGGGGAACAGCTTCGCAACCTGCGGCAGCCGTCCAGTTACGCTGCTACTGAGGCATCGTCGCGTGAATCCTGGCTGCGGCATGGAACTCTTCTGTGTGAATCCGCTGCTCCGGTACCCCTTCTGCAATCAGGCCGTCGCGAATTCCGGCCATGAAATCTGCCGGTCCACACAGGAAATATCGACAATCCGAAAGTCCTGAAACATGCTGGCGAACAGTCTGCATGCTGATTCGCTCGTTGCTACCGATCCATTGTTTACCGGGCTGTGACAGGGAAACGTGATACCGGAACCAGTCAAAACGGGCTGCCCGCAGAAATCAGCACCAGTGGCTCCTTGTGCAACTGTGGATCAAAAAAGTAGCCACCCTGAGTTCCGCGAACTCGCAGCGAATCGCCGGCAGTGATGTGGTCAAAATAGCCATGGTGTCACCTGGCCTGCGCGGTTCAGCTTGATCGTGACTTCCAGAATCTCCGGTCGGTGCGGTGATGAACTCACCGTAAAGCTCTTCCACACCTCTGACTCCGATGGTGGTCCGGCAATTCGTACAAAGCGACCGGCATGCTCAAACGGCGGGCTGCGGCGCTGTTATCGAGACAGAATGTTCTGACGTCTGGTGTCTCGTCAATCACCTGGACAACAGGAAGTTCTGCTGTCACGGCAGCTGTTCGCCTTATCGCGGCAGGCGGAGTGCTGATCGGCAGGGCGGCAGCCGCAGTTGCAGGTGATGTCTCGTTGGCGAATGGACTGCTGCCAGTCACCGGTCGCATGAAGACATCGTCACCGTGCAGCAGAGTTTTATAACTGCCGACATCCTGTCCCGGGGAGTCAATTCCGCAGCCGCTGCAGGTATGGAACCCTGAGTCGTGCCATGGACAGCGAACGACCCCGTACAGAAAGCTGCCTTCCGCCAGCGGTGCACCCTCGTGCGGGCAGGCATTGTCGATGCAGTGCACTTTGTCTGCCGCTCGAAACAGGGCGTATTCCTGATCATTGAGTGTAATCTGCAGACCGGTGTCTGCGGCGATTTCGTCAAGACTCGCCACACGCACGAATCCGTCGTCTCGCGCAGTCGTCTTCGCCGTGATCGAATCGGTCCCCTGCTCTGCAGTCTCCGCTGTCACCGTCTGACTCTGTCGCTGGACAGCAGACTGGTCTTCCTCAAGTCGCGCGAACAGACGCCGCAGTCCGCCGCAGCTGGGTCAGAACACCGGCGGATCTTCACCCTGATGCCGATGCTGAGAACCGTCTCATTGCCCGGAATCT
>JALRDR010000075.1 GCA_023262145.1 Planctomycetaceae bacterium
GCCACGGTCTGAAACAGAATGCGATTGTCTTTGTCGTTTCGAATCCGGTTGACGTACTGACTTACCTCGCGGTGCAGGATCTGGGACTGCCGGCTTCTCAGGTCATCGGCCTCGGAACCGTGCTCGACACAACAAGACTGCGGAGCATGCTGGCGCAGCGAATTCAGGTTCCACCAACTCAGGTCAACGTGACAATCTTCGGAGAACATGGCGACAGCATGGTTCCGATCTGGTCAATGGCTCAGATCGCCAATCTGCCACTTGAAAAGTATCCCGGAGTGACTCCGACCCTGATTGCCGAAGTGGAAAAGAAAACTCGCGGCAGCGGGGCAGAAGTGATTGCAAAGAAAGGTGGTGCCGGTTTCGCCGTGGGTGTGTCAATCGCCGACGTCATCCACAGTATTGCTCTGGATGACCGCCGCATCCTGCCCGTCAGCAGTCTGATGAACGGTGCCTATGGCGTACGTGACGTCTGCTTCTCAATCCCTACGGTCATGGGACGCACGGGTGTGCAAAGTCATCTGGAAGTGGAATTGTGGTCAAAGGAAAAAACGGCACTGCTGCAGAGTGCCAGCGTCCTGAGGGAGACCATCGATCGCGTGCTTCGGGGCTGATTTCCGGAGCCATGCCACAAATCGACAGGGGCCGTCAGCAGAACTGACGGCCCCTGTTTTTTTCATCTGCTTTCAGCTGTCAGGGCGCCGCTGCAAGCCGATAGATCCCCTGTCCATTTGCTGTTTCCAGCATGTAGTACAGTTCACCGGCTTCGTCTTCACCGAATGCCAGCACCGGAAAACCGGTCGTTGCTATACTGCGATTGCCAATCACTTTTTTCTGAGCTTCGTCGTACTCCAGAGCCCAGATACGACCGCTGATGAAATCTGCGTAGACATACATCCCCTGCAGGTCGGGCAACTGACTGCCGCGATAGACAAAACCACCGGTAATCGATTTGCCCAGCTGATGGTCGTACTCCCACACAGGAGGCACCAGCGTATCGGTTGCAGTAACCGGGTTATTGTTGAACGGGTAGGATGCCTCACGAACACTCCATCCGTAATTCGCTCCCGCTTCCACAACGTTGATCTCTTCCCAGAAATCCTGACCTACGTCTGCAGCCCAGATCCGACCGTTATGGCGATCCACTGACAAACGCCAGATATTACGAAACCCGTAGGCATAGATTTCCGGACAGGCTCCTTCACGGTCAACAAACGGGTTGTCCTTTGGAATGGCGTAGTTTCTGCCGGAGTCATGATGGTCCACATCGATTCGCAGGAGCGAACCCATGAGCGTTTCCAGATTCTGACCATGCTGCAGCGGATCATTGCGTCCGCCACCATCACCCAGAGCGATGTAAAGGTATCCGTCGTGACCAAAGGCAATCGAACCGCCATTGTGGTTGGAAAACGGCTGCGGGATCTTCATCACCACCTGCTCACTGCCGGGGTCAGCCTGCTGCGGATTGTCAGCTGAGACACTGAAGCGTGAGATCATCGAAGTGCGCAGCTCAGCAGAGGAACTGTAGCAGACGTAGAACTGTCCATTGCTGCGGAAGTCCGGATGGAAAGCCATCCCCAGCAGGCCCTCTTCGCTGTCCTTGCGCCAGTCCTGAACACGGTCTCGGATGTCGAGGAAGACTGTCGCTTCAGTAACGTCCGCCTTGTTTGGAAACACGTAGATGCGACCACTCTGATCAAGTGCAAAGTTGCGACCGCTGCCGTCACCGGCATGTGTCAGAGCCAGGATCCGCAGAGTGGACAGACGCCCGCGTTCATCGGTTCCCTCAAATCCATCCCACGACAACTCCGGAAACGCCAGCTGACCTGCAATCTCCAGTTTGCCATCAACCGGATCAGGAACCGAACCATCCTCCGCCAGCTCACGAATGCGAATATTGCGAAAGGCAACCGCATCACCGTGGTCCTGCAGACAGATGTGCCCGCGTTCCGCCTTGCCGAACTGCGGAAACTTACTGAACTTACTTTCGGCAACACGGCGGTCCCAGTCTTCGGTCCCCATTTTGAAGTAGTAATAGCTCACCCCATTCACCGCGACTTCGCACTGCACCGGGGAAATGCGCAGATAGACATGATTCCACTCCCCGGGCGGGCGAGTCGCGTCGTCCATTTCAATGCCCTTGAACCCCACCTGGTTTTCAAACTTCACAGCCCAGGCCGGCTTCTGTGGCTGAAACAGCTGGTACAGCCAGCCGGCTTTCTGAGCATCATGACCTGCCACGTTGTCCTGAATCTGAATCTCAGGACCGGAATGCCAGGGACGCTGGCTGTCTTCGGTCACACGAAACATGATGCCGCTGTTACCGGCTTCCGAGATTCGATACTCCAGTGCCAGTTCAAAGAACCGATACTGTTCTTTGGTGACAATATCGCCTGGCCGCTTCCCCGTGCGTTCGAGTATTCCGTCGTGTGCCACCCAGCCGGGATCAATTGTCTCTGACTGATAGTTTCTCCAGCCTGCGGTACTGACACCGTCAAACAGCAGCTTCCATCCCCCGCGACGTTCTCCCTCAGTCAGCTGCGCTGGCTTGTCTTCAGCTGAACTTTGCTGAGGACAAGTCATCAATGCTGTCAGGCAGCAGGGAATCAACCACACAACTTGCTTCATCACAATCTCCTGGCAGGAAAACAGATCAGGGGGTTCACCAGGAATCTGAGTCTTTCCTGCAGAACGCACGCCTTCATGGAGATCGCCCTGCCGAACACAGCGGTCCGGATGACAGTGGCGCCGGCGATATTCTAGCGTGCGGTGTCTGACGATGGCAGCGTACGCGGTGATTACCGAGCGAGTGAACGAACAGAACGACGAGCCGACCGGGCTGCGCGATTTGCGGCGATACCACAGCGGCGTTAGAGTTCTGAGCAGCGCACGGGGTCGGAACTGAAGTTATGCCGCACGTTCTGCTACTGTCGTCCACCCTTCGGAAATGCCCTGACACAATGGAATGCGAGGGTCTGCATGTATCAGCTCATCAGAGCTTCTGCCGGGACCGGAAAGACATTTCGACTTTCCGGACAGTATCTCAGGCAGCTGTTTCTGGGGCATCAGCCGGATTCCATTCTGGCCACCACATTCACTCGCAAGGCGGCCGGGGAAATCCAGGGAAGAGTGCTCACCCGACTTGCCGCAGCAGCAGAATCCGCTCAGCAGGCCGAACTTCTGGCCGGCTTTCTGGAACTGCCGCAGATCACGACAGAGCTTTCTGAGCAGCTGCTTTCACGGCTCACCCGCGATCTGCACCGCATGCGGATCTGTACTCTGGACAGTTTTTTCCAGCAGATTGCCCGGGGCCTGACTCTGGAACTTGGTCTGCCCCCGGGCTGGTCCATTGTGGACGAACATCTTGACCGGGAACTCAGAGAACAGGCGATCGATGCCGTACTTTCTCAGCAACTGCCACGAGATGCTCAGCAGCTGATGCAGATGCTGGCCCATGGACGATCGCGCCGCAGTGTCCGTGATCTGATCGACAATACCGTCAGCAACTACCATGAACTGTTCCTGCAGACCGACGAACCGGCATGGAACCTCGTCCCGACCCCTGTTCGGCTGACCATGGAACAACGGGAGCAGGCGCTGCATCAGCTGGCAGCAGCCGAACTTCCCGCCGACAAGCGGTTCAGCAAAGGGCGTCAGGAGGACATTGAGCGGTTCCGAACTGAGAAGTGGGATCTGTTCATCGCAAAGGGACTGGCTGCGCGAGTGCTTGACGGCAGTGAGAAGTACTACGGCAAGGAGATCAGTGACGAACTGTGCGGAATCTATCAGCGTCTGCTGGCACACGCGCGCGCGGAATTGCTGCATCGACTCTCTCGCCAGATGCAGGCCATTTACAATCTGATCAGCCGCTTTGACCGGGAATACGCAGCACTCAAGGCGGACCACGGCTGGCTGGGCTTTGCGGATGTCACACGCATCCTGTCCGGTTCCGGAAGCAGCATTGACGGCGATCAGATGAATTACCGACTGGACAGTTCCATTCGCAATCTGCTGCTGGACGAATTTCAGGATACCTCCAGTAATCAGTGGTCGATTCTGCGCCGATTAACCGACGTGCTGCTGCAGAGTGATCAGGAGACCAGCTTTCTCTGCGTTGGTGACGGCAAGCAGGCGATCTATGGGTGGCGGGGTGGGGTTGCTGAGATTCTTGATGCGGTCCCTCCTGCGATCCCGGGCATTGAAGAGCTGCCGCTGAATGAAAGTCGCCGCTCTTCACCAGCGGTGATTCACACCGTCAATCGGATCTTCAGCGGACTGACCCAGCATTCCGCTCTGGATCATCTGGAAGATGCCTGCAGAGTCTGGCAGCAGCGTTTCCCGGAACATTCCACAGCTCGCCAGGACATGCCCGGCTGCGCTGTTCTGAGGACTTCACCGGAACTGGATGACGATGCCGAAGCGGAGGAACGAAAAAGCTGGAATCGCTGGGTGGCTGAGCAGATTCGCCTGCTTCATGAACAGACACCGGGAGCTGAAATCGGCGTCCTGACACGAAAAAACAGTACGGTTGCTCGGCTGGTTCATGAGCTGAATCAGCTTGGTGTACCGGCCAGTGAGGAAGGCGGGACTCCGCCAACCGACAGTGCCGCTGTACTGGCCGTCCTGTCGCTTCTGCACCTGTCAGCTCATCCCGCCTGCACGGTGTCCAGATTTCACGTCGCCTGCAGTCCGCTCGGACCGATTGTGGGGCTGAGCAGCTGGCAGGATGATCAGCAGGCATCTGCAGTCGCCGAATCCATGCGTGCGAGACTTGTGGACGACGGTTACGGCACAACTCTGCAGTGGCTTTCCGACAGCTGTGCACCGCACTGCAGTAATCGAGACCGCCTGCGTTTGTCACAGATCACAGCCGAAGGCCTGGCTTTTGATGAAGCGGGGTCCCTTAATCCTGCGGACTTCGTGAGACTGCTGGAGAACAGTCGCTTCCAGAAATCCGAGCGTTCACCGGTTCGTGTAATGACAGTGCACCAGAGCAAAGGTCTGGAGTTCGACAGAGTGGTACTGCCAGAACTGGAAGCTCCGTTGTTTCGCACTCCGCAGGCTGCATTTACGGGGCCGGATGCCGGCAGCCGCGCGGATCGCGTCTGCGTCTGGACCAGCCGAGCACTCTGGCCCATGCTTCCGGATTCACTGCAACAGGCGTTTGCCGATACAGAACACCGCAATGTTGCCGAAAGCCTGTGCCTGCTGTATGTCGCCGTCACCCGCGCGAAACACGATCTGACGATGCTGATTCAGCCCACAAACCCGGCTCGACCACCAAAGACGTTTGCCGGGCTGCTGGTGGCAGCGCTGGCAGACGCACCTGCCGATCAGCCACTGTCCACATTATTCAGTACGGGCAGTGAGCACTGGTATGAGGAACTGCCGGAAATGCTGGAGCATCGGTTGCCCCGAAAACGCAGCTCACCAGCAACGGCCCCGCTGACGTGGCTGGAGTTATCCGACGGACGCCGCAGGGGTCTGGCCAGACGAAGCCCTTCGGATCACGCCGTAACCTCCTTTGCTCAACTCACAACCACGCGATCCGGATCTCGTCCACCGCAGAACGAATTCCGTCACATTGATGCACGACTCCGCGGAACGCTGATACATCACTGGTTTGAGCAGATTACGTGGCTGGATGAAGGTGAACTTCCGAGTGAGCAGTCTCTGCTGAACAGTGCCCGCTCTCTGTTGCCATCTGATTCCGTCCGCAGTGCGTTGCTTCAGGAATTCCTGAATCTGCTGCTGCATCCGGGGATTCGCAGTCTGCTGCTGCGGGAGACAGCCGCACAGAATCTTCCCGCTGCAGTTCAGAACGACAACTACAGCAACGGGGATATCCAATGTGAGGTTGAGAACGAACGGACGTTTCTGTTTCGCGATCAACGCCATGTCGTCCAAGGTTCAGTCGATCGTCTGATCCTGTACCGACATCAGGGACAGATCATCGCCGCAGACATTGTGGACTGGAAGACAGATCGACGGACCGGACCTGAGGAAGAGTGGATCGTCTCGCGTCGCAGCCACTATCACGAACAACTGCAGGCATATCGTCGTGCCGTCATGCACATCCATCAGTTGCCCGCGGAATGTGTGCGCGCTCGCCTGGTACTGCTGGATACGGGCACCGTCTGCATTACGTCAGAGTAGTCGCAGTGACCGGCCGCGGTCACTTGATCCACAGGCGCAGAGTCACACGCGTGTTTTTCTGAATCGGTGTCCCTGCGGCAGGATCCTGTGTCTCCACACTGAAGACCCGTGCATTGTTATTTGTTATGTTTCCCTTCAGAACCACCACTTGACTTTTCTCCGGAGCCTCCGCATCGCGAGTCAGCCCCACCTGAGCAAGCTTTTGCAGTGCATCCTTGTGGTTCAGCCCAAGCAGATTCGGAACAACCGCCGCGGTTCCCTGCGGTACCTCGGCAATTCCCGGGCCCACTGGCTCAGGGGTTACGGGACCACTGATCACGGCCTTGAGTCCATCGAGATCAGGAACAAATCTTCGCGACGTCAGTGAGACTGGATTCACTTTCAGATCCGCAAAGCTGTATACGCTGACTCGCGTCTGAGCAGGATCATGCACACGCACTGCCACGGGCAGGTATGTCTGCAGATTCAGAATGACATCCACATGGTGCCAGATCTGCGCATCCTGAGGCTCATTCGGAAAGATAATCAGTTGAGCCGAAGCGGATCCGGGCGCTGGTGCGGATCCTGAAAATCCGATTTCAAACCGACGATTCGCTCGCTCCGGTGGCATCCCAAAGAAGAATGGCAACGGACTTTCCATGATGTTCTTCCCATTCAGCTGCGGAGGCAGATCGGCTATGATCGCCTCTTTCGCCTGTCGGTCGATCTCATAGATTTTGACACCGTCACACCAGAATTCTTCCGGCCCGTCAGGCCGCAACTGATAGGGTCTTCCTGTCTTCGGATCCACTTTGATTGGCGATGGCTTACCGTTTTTCAATGCATCTTCAAACTGCTGCTGGCGCTTCTGAATGACCTCCTCGGTCACAGGCTCCGGCTCAAAGATGATGATACCCTTGTCAGGCTTCTGATACGTCAGCCTGCCAATCGAACGAGACTCGGCCTTGAAGGAATCGTCGTAGACAATTCGCAGCACTGCCCCTTCAAGCGTTTTGATGCCGTCGCTGCTCGCTGACCACTGTCGGAGCAACGCATCACGACTGGCAAGCACCTCCGGGCTCATCTGCGGAATACGAGGCGCATTCTGTCCGAAACTCAGCGAGCCGGTGCCAAGCAGCACAACAGCCGCAAAAACGGTTGCTATCGTTCTCAACACCGGATTCCCTCCCGATGCCTCGACGGACACTGCTGGCACGCCGAGGAAAGCACAGCAGGAGCCTGAACACAATCCTTGTGTAGGCAGAGCCTGGCCGTGTAGTTTTCTATGGAACACCGACGACATTCATGGTCAGCGGACAGGTTTTGTAGCGAATCCGGATTCCGGCCTCCACCCCAGTTCCGCACTACTTCGCTGCGACGCTGGCCACGAACCGCTGTGGACAGGCCATTTTCCGATCGCCGAGCCCGGAGTCAACCGGTTTCCGGCAAGGCAACAGCATTCCTGACCGCCCCGGGAGCGGCAATTCAGGCAGTATCTGCCGGGCCTGCACGCTTTGCCGCAGGGCAGCACCGGGAAGCCATCAGTCCTTTGTGCGGGCTTTGGCCCACTGATCCTTCAGTGTCACCGTACGGTTGAATACCAGCTGCTGTGTCGAGGAGTCCGGATCGACACAGAAATAGCCCAGTCTTTCGAACTGAATCAGATCTCCCTGCCGGGCCGTTCCCAGTGCCGGTTCCAGTTGCGCCTGACTGACAACTTTGAGCGAATCCGGGTTCAGACCGGATTTCCAGTCCTGATCCGGTTCCTCAACCTGATCCGGATGCTCGCGGAAGAACAGGTGATCATAAAGCCGCACTTCAGCGTTCACCGCATGCCTTGCAGAAACCCAGTGCAGAGTGGCTTTGACTTTTCGCCCGTCCGGAGCATCCCCGCCGCGGGTCGCGGGATCGTACGTGCAATGGATTTCGGTCACATTGCCGGCCTCATCCCGCACGAAGTCGTGACAGGTGATGAAATAAGCCCAACGCAACCGAACTTCTCTGCCCGGGGCCAGACGGAAGAATTTCTTCGGAGGATCTTCGTGGAAATCCTCGCGTTCAATCCAGAGTTCGCGACTGAAGGGCACCATGCGGCTGCCAGCCGACGGATCTTCCGGATTGTTAATCGCTTCCAGTTCGTCTGTCTGGTCTTCCGGATAATTCGTAATCACCACCCGAATCGGATCCAGTACTGCCATGCGTCGCTCAGCACGGCGATTCAGATCTTCACGCAGATGGTTCTCAAGGACACCGATATCAATCGTTGCATTGTTCTTGGTGACACCCGCCGCCCTGCAGAACGCGCGAATCGCTTCCGGCGTGTAGCCACGACGTCGCAGCCCGCAAATACTGGGCATTCGTGGGTCGTCCCAGCCATTCACATGCCCAGCCTGCACAAGTTCCAGCAATCGCCGTTTGCTCATCACCGTGTAAGTCAGATTCAGGCGATTGAATTCAATCTGCTGCGGGTGGTGAATCCCCAGCGCAGAACAGTACCAGTCATACAATGGACGGTGATTCTCAAACTCCAGGGTGCAGATCGAATGCGTAATTCCCTCAATCGAATCTGACTGTCCGTGTGCGTAATCATACGTCGGATAGATGCACCAGCGGTCACCGGTCCGATGATGCTCTGCATGCCGAATCCGATACATGATCGGATCCCGCATCAGCATGTGCGGGTGAGCCATATCAATTTTTGCGCGCAGCACATGTGCACCGTCAGCAAACTCACCAGCCTTCATGCGGCGGAACAAATCAAGATTTTCGTCGACACTGCGATCCCGCCATGGGCTGTTGGTGCCCGGCTGCGTTGCAGTGCCACGACCCGCACTGATTTGCTCCGGCGGCAGACTGCAGACATAGGCATGCCCGCGGCGAATCAGCTCTTCGGCCCATTCGTATAACTGATCGAAATAGTCTGACGCGAAATACTGGCGGTCTTCCCAGTCAAAACCAAGCCAGCGCACATCTTCGCGAATCGAATCGACGTACTCGGTGTCTTCCTTTTCCGGATTGGTGTCGTCAAATCGCAGATTGCAGAGCCCGTTGTACTCCTGAGCAATCCCGAAATTCAGACAGATACTCTTGGCATGACCAATGTGCAGATAACCGTTTGGCTCGGGCGGAAACCGGGTCTGCACCTTCCCCTTCCATTTCCCGCTGCCCAGATCATCTTCCACAATCTGCCGGACAAAGTCGCGATGAGGTACTGTCTCGTTCATAAGGTCAGTTTCCGACCGGAGATGATGCTGCTATGGGCCTGCCGGGACCGGTCCCGTTGATCGCCGGGAACTTTCCCGATGATTGCTGCACGAAAAATAATCACACCGGGGCTGTTGCGGAAAGCCGGAACAGGGGGTTTTGCGGTATTGAAAAGAAACGTTCGGACCGTCACGGCCCTTCATTGCCGGCCGGTTGCGGTTCCGACCTTTGATTTCTGAGCTGAAACCTTCCGTTCATATGCTGCGACTGCAGCCGCTGGATCCTCGTCAAAGACCTGTCGACATCCCTGGCAACACACAAACCATGATTTTCCTGCATGTTTCACCTCGATCGCTCCCTGACCGCCCGTAATCAGACACTCCCTGAACTGTCGTCCGTCGCCAGCCAGCCGGTGCCCTTTTCTGGTCATGCCATATTCCATGATCCGCTGCCATGGAAGCGAACGCTGCTGCTGCTGTTCCAGCAGCAGCAGCAGCCGAATCTCACTGATCCGCTGCAGCGTAACTCGCAGACCGGGCAGCTGATCCTGCTGACTGGTAAACACCCAGCGCGACACCTGATCCGACTTTGCGGTTCGCCTGCTGTCTGCCATCTCTGCCGGCATCAGCAGACTCTGAGAATCCTGTTGCTGCAGTACTGCAGAAATATGCTGACCACTGTCGCTGCTGACAATCACCAGCTGAGTGATCGGTCGCCCGCTGCGGAAATCAAGTTGCAGCTGAGTGCTGTCTTCGGCAAACCGCCACTGCACGTCCAGCTGTTCCGCAAATGCCCCCCGCGAGGAGCCACGTTGCGGCTGCGCTGCCCCCTGCCATGCCCCGACACAGAATCCAATCTCCGCAAGCGCATCAATCCGACGCTCCTGAAATTCATCCGAGATCAGTTCATCCGAGATCAGGCCGCACGCCACTGCGCCTGCCAATGCAGTCAGCAGATACACCCCCTGCAGAATCATCAGTCTGCCTTCTGGTCAGGAATTCCACCGCCCCCCGGCCGTGCCCCGGGAGCTTACGAATCTCATGGGGAAGCTCACGACTGCGCACCATCCAGATGTACAAGTCGACGGCTCTTCATTTCGGATCTCGGCAGTGAACCCGGCTCAGCCATCTGCACTTCAAGCAGAAAACCGAGCCGCTGCCGCAGGCTGTCAGCCACACGCTGCTGCAATGCCGGCAGCTCAGCAGTCAATGCCGCATCGGAAATCGGCTCTACAACGACACGCAGCTCCTTCATTTCTCGCACCGTGGATACTTCAATGCGAAACTCCTGCACTTCGGAAAACTCCCGCAGGACTGCTTCGATGCTGCTGGGAAAGACGTTGTTGCCACGAATCACAACCATGTCGTCAGCACGGCCGATGATCCCGCCTTCCAGCCACTTCAGACAGCGGCCTGTGGGATCCTCCTGTTCGCTCACGCAGACGATGTCGCCCGTGCGATAGCGCAGCAGCGGGCTTGCCTGCCGCCCCAGATTTGTGATGACCAGTTCGCCGGGTTGTCCGGGAGCAGCCTCACTGCCATCCGACAGCAGCACCTCCGCGATACACTCCGTCTCCAGCAGATACATACCACCCGGACGATCTGCACTTTCCACAGCAAGAGATCCGATCTCAGTCATGCCCCAGTGATCAATCACGCGGGCATCCCACAACTCCTCAATTCGTTTCCGCGTCGCCGGGATCGTACCCCCAGCCTCCCCCGCCACAATGAGCAGACGCACGGATGTCTCCTGCAGGTCCAGTCCTTCGGCAGCAGCCACCTCAGCCATCCGCAGGGCATAGGTTGGTGTACAGCAAAGCACGGTTGCCTCATTTTCAATCAGCGCCCGCAGCCGCACGGCAGTACTCATCCCGCCCCCGGCTATGCAGAAATGTCCCGCCTGCTGAGCACCATCAAAGGCCCCCCAGAACCCCAGAAACGGTCCGAATGAGAACGGGAAAAACAGACGGTCCCACGAATTCACACCGGCCAGCTGATAAATCTGCCGCCAGCTTTCCAGAATCCAGTTCCAGCTGTCCGCAGTATCAAGCCAGCGCAGCGGCCGGCCAGTCGTCCCTGAAGTCTGGTGCAGCCGTCGGAAGGCCGTCGACGGATACGTCAGGTTTGATCCGTAGGGAGGCTGCTGTTCCTGATCGTTGACCAGATCCTGCTTGGTACAGAACGGCAGTCGCTGCAGATCAGCCAGATCAGTGATCACATCACCGCTCAGACCTGCAGAGACAAAGCGATCATTCCAGAACCGATTTCGTGGGATGATCGTGCGGATCAGTTCCTGCAGCCTGACCAGCTGGTATGCATGCAGCCGCGACCGATCAGCCCAGCAGGTTTCAATCATGGAGACTTCGGTCACCATCTTCTCACTTGTTTGAGATCTGCGGGAACAGCAGTTCATTCCCGCATGAAATGAATCGAAGAACAACCCCGCCGTGCAGCTCACGCAACGCCGTGCAGCTCACGCAACGCTGTGCAGCTCACTGGATCGGGACAGCAACGCCATATCGTACTGTGCGGACAACCAGCCACAGCACGTCATACCATGAGCATCCCTGCAAGCAAAACGGGAGGCCGACCAGAACGATCAGCCTCCCGTGAATTCATCGTCAGCAGACGATTTGTCAGCCCAGTGTAAAGTCCGGAAGTCGCACAATCTCGCCACCCTTGAGCGACGATTCGTGAGCACAGATGCCGACGCAGGTCCAGTTGGCCGATGTCACCGCATTGGGACGCGGATCACGGTCTTCAACCAGAGCACTGATCATCTCATGCGCCAGATGCGGGTGAGATCCGCCGTGACCGCCGCCCTGCAGAAACGACAGGTGGTCCGCATCGTGAATCTCTGAAGGCATGGTAAACCTGCGGATTTCTTCCGGAAGCCGATCGGCATAGTCCGGCACTTCGATCTTCTCTGCAATTTCCGGCTCCGGCTTCTTCGCGGTGTGCAGCACGTGCGGCTCGTTTTCAATCAGAGTCCATTCGAAGCTCTTCTTGGTGCCATACACATCGAAGCTCTCACGGTACTGACGCGCAACATCGTAGAGGAAACGCCAGATGTGTGCCGTCAGATCAGTGTCCTTGATCCTGATGTGGCAGGACTGAACGGCGAAGTTGTTGCCCGATTTCTGAGCGATGTCGTCACGGACAGTCCCGGAGCCGAAACAACTGACGTACTCCGCCAGGCCGTTGACTATGCCCAGACATGGACTGACCACGTGAGTGGCATAGTGCATTGGGATCATTGCTTCCCAGTACGATGGCCAGCCGTCCATGTCCTGTGGATGTGATGCAGCCAGATGCTGGATCTTTCCAAGTTCTCCGCGGTCGTAGAGCTCCTTGATGTACAGGTACTCACGGCTGTAGACCACGGTCTCTGCCATCATGTATTTCAGTCCCGTCTCCTTGACTTTCTCAACGATCTTTCGGCAGTCCTCAATGGTGGTGGCCATGGGCACGGTGCACATCACGTGCTTGCCGGCATCCAGAGCCTTCAGGCTCATCCATGCGTGATCAGGAATCGGGCTGTTGATGTGAACAAAGTCGATGTCCGGATCTGCAAGCACGTCGTCGTAGCTGGAGTAGCGTTTCTCAATCCCGAACTGATCTCCGCATTTCTGCAGTTCATCCGGATTCCTGCGGCAGATCGCTGCCACATTGGCGTTCGGATGCGCCTGATAAATCGGAATGAACTCAGCACCAAAACCCAGACCAATCATCGCAACATTGAATTGACGGGACATGTTTTCCTGCACCCTTCAGCAAGACCGGAAATTCAGGATTCTGAATTCCTCACGAAGAATTCGGAGATGACCAACGCTGCACCTCCGCAGATAAAAAAAAGTGGAATTCACCGCCAGGTCGGGACTGCCGGAAACAACGGTCTTTCCATTGGTGGACTCAGACAATTCGGAGGGCTGTCACGCGGGATCGTCCGGTCCATTCAGTTTCATATTAAGGCGTTGGAGTACTGTTCACCAATTTAGCCGGAACTGAGCAAAATGGGGAGTCAGGCGGACTCGTCAGCGACCTGCGATGGAAAAATACCGAATTCGGCATCCACAACACCACCTTTTTTGCGCACACAGGTTCTCGACCGGACGCTCGGGATTTGCCGTTTTTTTGTGATCTGCTAAGAATCAACGTGGTTGAATCCCTGCCGGCAAACCGCCCGCCCGTCTGAATCACGGGAAGAATTCTTTTCCCGGCCTCAATCGACCGGGACTGAAGCGTTGACGTTTCCCGCAGAGATGCTCGTGGATGTTCTTCTGGAAACACCAGGGCGGGGCAACCTGTCCAAACAGACCAGTTAGCGAAAGGTATCGTCGTATGTCCTTGTTCCTGGATAACTCATTGTCCATTGGCGGAACTCCGCTTGTCCGAATCAACAGTCTCACCGCGGGGATGCCCGGTACGATTTATGCCAAGATCGAAGGCAGAAATCCCGCGTACAGCGTCAAGTGCCGTATCGGCGCCGCGATGATCTGGGATGCGGAAAAATCGGGTCGCCTGAAGCCTGGAATGGAAGTCGTCGAACCCACCAGTGGCAACACCGGAGTGGCCCTGGCGTTCGTTTGTGCCGCCCGCGGTTACAAGCTCACACTGACAATGCCGGATACGATGTCCGTCGAGCGTCGTCAGATCCTGCGGGCATTTGGCGCCAATCTGGTACTCACGCCAGGCGCGGAAGGCATGAAGGGTGCGATCGCAAAAGCCACGGAACTGTCTCAGCAGGACAACACGTTCATGCCCCAGCAGTTCTGTAATCCGGCCAACCCGGAGATTCATTTCCGCACAACGGGGCCGGAAATCTTCACCGATCTGGACGGCAAGGTGGACATCTTCGTTGCCGGAGTCGGAACCGGAGGCACGGTCACAGGAGTCTCCCGCTATCTGAAACAGGAAAAGGGACTGCCCGTCCATACGGTGGCAGTGGAGCCGGCTGCGAGTCCTGTACTTTCCGGGGGATCACCTGGCAAACATCGTATTCAGGGGATTGGTGCCGGATTCAAGCCGGACATTCTTGACATGTCGCTGATTGATGAAGTGCTGCAGGTGACGGACGAGGAAGCTCTTGAGATGGCTCCCCGAGTTGCTCGCGAAGAGGGGATTCTCTGCGGCATCAGCTGTGGCGCAGCCATGACAGCGGCGCTGCAGGTTGCCGCGCGGCCCGAAAGTGCCGGAAAGAACATTGTCGTTGTCCTTCCCGACTCCGGTGAACGCTATCTCTCCACGCAAATGTTCGACTTTACTCGCGACAAGCCGACAGAATAGACAGTTGCCACAGGCGGAACGGCCTGCTGTTCCCGGGTTCGTCAGCTGCTGAATCCAGGAACGGCGGCATTCTGCCGACATGGCCGCTTTTCAGCACTACTCGCCCGCTGTTGCAGCGGGTTGAGCAGCGGAATTCATCACTCAGCGAAGGCGGCAGAACAATACTCCGCGTCTCTGAGGACGCCTCATCACAGGCATTCCTCCCGGAATCTCTCGCCCCTGCAGGGGTGATGGAATAGAATTGACGCGGAGCGGCGACCGGTGGTCGGCTCGGGCTGATTCCAGCCGCTGATGCCATCTCCGCTTCACCCCGTGCTCTCAGTTTTCTGCGTTATATCGAATCCGGTGGAGTCCCGTTATGCAGTTACCAACCTGTCCGTCCTGTGGTCAGTCCGTGCTTGACGACGATGTCGCCGACTGTCCATTCTGTGGCGGTGCGATGGATGGTTCCCGCGCTGGCTCCGCACGGCAGAAACCTTCCGCAGCTGCCGCAGCCCCCGCAGAAACTCCCCGGGAACCACCGCGAAAGTCGGCTTCGGCTTCCGCCGTTGGCCGCGGTCGAGCTCAGATTGTTGTTGACGAAGATGATCCATTCGGCATGGCCGAATCGGGCTCCTCCGGGGCTGTCCAGGCCGCCCCCCGACCCTCTCGCGGACGGTTGCAGAAAGTGATCTGTCCGATGTGCGAGAAGCCGGGGTTCATCCCCAGGACGGCACTCGGCAAAAGTGTCCGTTGTGCGAATCCAAAGTGCATGGTCCCGGTCTTTACGGCAACAACAGAAGACTCGAACGATTCCGGCCGTACAGTCCGTCTGGCAGATCAGGAAGAAGCTGCACGTCGTGCCGAACTTTCGATCACGCCCAGGAGACGCAGCCCCGTGATGGTCTACGCAGTCATCGGGATTGCGGTTCTGGCAATCGGCGGCTTTGCCGCCTTTCAGTTCGGTGGAAAATCAGATGCTCCGAAAGAGCTGAACGGGGTCGACCTGTCTCGCTTTTCGGCGTTTGCCGAGGAAGAAGACCAGGCTCAGCGTGAACAGCAGGAGCGGCAAAAGCAGCAGGAAAATGCCGCCAGGAACAGGAAAGATCATCTGGCAGAAAAACAAATCAACCAGCTCATTGCCCTCGCCCGACAGAGCCCGCGTGACAAGGCGCTCGCCCGCCGCTACGCAGCTGACCTCTGGCTACGGCTGGGACGCAGTCAGGAAGCTGCAACAGAACTCAGCCAGCTGGTGAAGGTGAACCGGCGCAGCAGTTTTTACAGTATCATTCCTTATGTCAGCGAATACTGGCGGGCACAGGAACGTGGGAACAGCACCGCTGCGGAAACAGCACTGGCCGCTGCGATGAGCGAGCTGAAACAGAGTTCATTCCCTGCCAGTGGTCGCGCTGCAGCGGAAGCTGTCCTCACGATCGCAACAGCGATGGTTGCAGAAGGTCAGCAGGCTGAAGCGCTGCAGCTGATCAGTTCCCGACAGCAGGATCAGTCGATCCTCTCAGAGCGGGATTCCATGATCACGCAGGCGTGGCTTTTTCTGGCCGACATGAGTCTTGATCGTCAATTGACGCCTCCCTCCGTACTGCACTCCCTTCAGTGGCATGCACCGCTGCATACTGCCGTCGCCGGCGGATTAGCGGGGCATGCCTGCTGGCAACAGGCCGCGGAATGGGCCGCCGCTGCCGGTGATCCGCAGCAGCAGGCAGACTGTTTCCTTGTCATTGCTGGATTTGCTGCCCAGTTGCGGCCCCCCGCAGAAGTCACTCAGCTCCTGCTCAGTCAGGCAGATGCAATCCCTGTCCCGGCACTGTCCATTCGTGCGCGGGCGGCCGTCGCCGCGGCAGCACGTAAATCCGATTCGGCAGCTGCATGTCAACAACAACTCGCCCAGCTGCAGGTGCCGGAAACGCCGGCAGTTCCGGGGATCGGAGAACTTCTCCGCACTGGTTCGACGACAAATCGGGACAGTATGCTGGTTGCCATGGCGGCTGCAGAAACTACTGTCGCTCTGCTCACATTGGATCAGCAGGAGGCAGCGGCAACGACACTCGACATCCTGCTCCGTAGTGCAGCGGCAGTCGCCCCATCCACCAGCGAACTGCGACTACTGGCAAATCAGGCGAAGCTGAAGGCCGCAGCGGTGAGGCAGGCAGTCCGCACAGAGATGAGAGAAAGCGACGAAAGGAAACTTGATTCGCTTGTCCGCAAGTATGACTCACGGCTGGAAGCATTGTCCGCAGCGGCAGAAGATCGTCGAGCACAGCTCGTCTTTCTGCTCAGTCGAATTACCGCCGCTGGTGGGACAGAAATTCTGCAGGCGGCAGCAGCAGACTCGAAGTACCTGCAAACGGAGTTACAGCTTGATATCGGTTCCGTAATGATTCGACATGCGGCATTGCTTTCCGGACGGCAACTGCCAGCCGGCGAACTGTTCCCACAGTCCGGCTCGACATTACAGATCCTCCACGGAAATGACTCCATCCCGTTGTTTGTGCTGGGGCAGGTTGCTGCCGGAAGTATGACAGCTCTGAATTCCGCACCGGAACAAAGCCTGCAGATTATTGCGGGCAATACCGGTGACCCGCTCCCGGGTGTGCGACTTTGCATGACCCTCGAGCTGGGCGGACATCTGGGCCGCAACATATCTGATCCCGCACTGGTGATGGCGGCCGTCGGACGCGTGCCGCAGGCTGATTATCGTGAACCGCTGCTGATTCAGGCTGGCTGGCAACTGGGACGCAAGGGCGCAGCCGATCAGATTCCGGCCGACAATGAACGGAATGCCATGGAGAAAATCTCGCTCCTCTACGGCGTTGCCGCCGCAGTTTGCGAGCAGGCAGCGGCCGAGGCAGCGGCTGGAAAAGAAGAAACTGCGTCCGAGGCTGGCAAAGCCTGATGCTGACGGCGGAACAGAAAGCTCCTGTCAGCTCAAAGCAACAACCCTTGTACTGTGGATTCCGCCGGAATCGCCCGGGCAGGAGTTCAGCGGTCATGATTCCAGGTACTTTGCACCTTGTTAAGGTACTCTGCAGTGCTGCAGACTGAATGTTTCTGCCCCTTTCGCACTTTTTTTTGGCACCGTATCAGAATGACCAGGCACCTCTGTACCTGCTTACTGCAGCAACTGGCAATTGTGGCTGCCGCATTTCCAGTCTGGCTGATGAGCATACCGGACCTTGCCGCGCAGGGGCCCGATGATTTTGCGCACAGCGTCGCGCCTGTGCTGAAAAAACACTGTGTTCCCTGCCATGGAGGCAAGCAGGCCAGCGGCAGCTTCTCCATGAACACACGTGAGTTGCTTGTGGAATCCGGACACGTGCAGCCCGGATCCGCAGCTGCATCGCATCTGCTGGAACTGATCCTCAGCAGGGATCCGGAACTGCAGATGCCACCCGCAGAACAACCTCGACTCAGCCCGACCGAAATCGCAACGCTGACCGCCTGGATCGATGACGGACTGAACTGGGAACCGGGGTTTTCATTTGCCCCGATGAGCTGGGAGCCACCACTTCGGCCTCGACTTCCGGAACTGCCGGAAGCGTCCTCCACAGAGCGAACTCATCCGATCGATCGCATCCTCGATCAACAGCTGCTGCAGGAGGGTCAGTCGATTCCGGTCGGAATCAGTGACGCGGAGTTTCTTCGTCGAGTCCGTCTGGACCTGACCGGTCTGCTCCCGAATCCGCAGGAGTTGCAGGAGTTTCTGCAGAACCCTTCGCCCCGCAGACGAGAAGAAAAAATTCGCGAGCTGCTGGATGATCGAATTGCCTGGGCTGATCACTGGATGACATTTTTCAATGATCTGCTCCGCAACGACTACAGTGGAACAGGGTTTATCACCGGTGGTCGGACCCAGATCACCGGCTGGCTCTACGAATCACTGCTCAGCAACAAACCCTTCGACCAGCTGACTCGCGAACTGATCGCCCCCGCAGGGGCAGAGCAGTCCGGATTCATCAACGGGATTCGCTGGCGCGGCGAAGTGAGCGCCGGCCAGACTGTTGAAATCCAGTTCGCGCAAAGCGTTGCTCAGGCCTTCCTCGGAATTAATCTGAAGTGTGCATCCTGCCACGACAGCTTCATTGATCGCTGGACACTGGATGAAGCGTGGGGTCTGGCAGCCATTTATTCCCAGCGTCCTCTTGAACTTCACCGTTGTGATAAACCACTGGGCAGACAGGCTCAGGCAGCATGGCTGTTTCCTGAACTGGGCGGCATCAATGCAGCTGACCCTCCGGAACAGCGTCTGCAGCAACTTG
>JALRDR010000087.1 GCA_023262145.1 Planctomycetaceae bacterium
TGCGGCCTGAGGAAACTGATCGTGCCGCCTGATCAACAACTGGCGGTTTTTCATCGCCGGACGAATTCCCCAGTCATGTCTGGTCACTGCCTCACCGGTGACTGTCTGTCCCGACAGTTCCGCAGCAGCCTGCAACAGTTCATTGCTGCCCTGCTGCGTTGGTCCCAGCTCCGGCTGTACTCGATCATACGTAGCCCCCACAAGGTATTCACCCTCTGCTGAGCATTCTTCTGTGTCGTGAATCGGAGTCAGCCAGTGCTTCCCGACACAAGTCTGATGCCGCCCTGATGAAACCCGCAATCGCAGTATTTCACCTCGCACCGGGTGATCAGGCACTGCTGGAAACAGATCAGCAACCGGCGTGTGTGCCCCAGTGCAGAAGACGACTCGCTGTGCTGCTATTGATTCCTCCCGGAGCACCACGCCAGCTTCTGAAAACTCCAACTGCTCAGACCCTTGCAGCAGAAAATCTCTGCTTGCCGAGTGCTTGCGAAAAAAGCGTTCACTGCTGGTCAGAAAACGTGGTACATCAAGGCGTGCTGCCTGCATCACCAGACCTTCGCCGTCAGCTGTCAGCTGGATTGTACGACGTATCGCTGGATCTGAATGATGCTGAAATCTCTGTCGTTCTGCGTCGTCTGCAAAACGTCGATACACAGAAATCCGCCGCAACAATGACTGCTGAAGTACTTGCTCCACGGCGCGATAAAAGTCCTCCGCCTGGCTCATCTGAGCAGCAAAATTCGGATCCATTACTGCTCGACGTCCACTGATTGGCATGATCAGTCCGGCCGCCACTGCCGATGCTGCTGCCCGTCGATCGCTTCCCAGCAACACAAACTTTCGCCCCTGCAGCCAGCAGGTCCATGCGAGTACTGTTCCGGCAAGCCCTCTGCCGATGATCAGCATTTCTGTCTGATGCAGCATCGGCATCCCGCCTTAAACCAATTTTCAACTGTCAAATCTGCGGTCACCTGAAGCAGCTCGCGTCTCGGTCACCTGATTCTGTACGTTATGCGTCGATGGACAGCTGGTCAAATCGACCTGCTGAGTCCATGCTGAAGATCCTGTTTTTGCCTGGCCGGTCTCCGGTATTCACGGAGTTGCGGTTTTCCTTTCCCGGCCAGAACGGGTATTCTGGACATTGGTTCCTGCCTTTTTTCCTTCCTCTTCATCTTCTGAAAGGTTTCTCAATGACGAACCTGTCTCAGACCGGACGCCGCAGCTTTCTGCAGGTAGCTGGTGTTGGTTCCGCTGCAGCTCTTTCCGCCGGGCTACATGCCGCTCCTGCATCGAACGCTCCCTCCAGAAGTGCTCTGGAAAACCTTAATCTTGCCTGTATCGGTACCGCAAACCGAGCCGCCGCAGATATTGATGGGGTCATGACTGATGACATTGTCGCGATTGTGGATGTCGATTCCGCATATCTCGAACGCTGCCGCGGAATGCTCAAGGAAAAGAAAAGTCTCGAACCACGCACTTACGCTGATTATCGAGAGATGCTCGACAAGGAAGGCGACCGCATTGACGCTGTCGTGATCGGTACGACAGATCATCATCATGCACCCGCTGCAATCAGAGCAATCCGGGCGGGCAAGCATGTGTACTGCGAAAAACCACTTACCCATACCGTCTTTGAAGCTCGCCTGCTGGCGGAAGAGTCAGCTCGCATGGGTGTTGCTACACAGCTCGGTACACAGATTCACGCCGGTGACAACTACCGCCGCGTCGTCGAAGTCATTCAGTCCGGTGCCATCGGCGATGTCACCGAGGTACACGTCTGGGTCGGAAAGGGCTGGGGTGGTGGAGATCGCCCCGCCAAGGCTGATCCGGTTCCGGACACCCTGAACTGGGAACTCTGGCTGGGCCCGGCTCCTGAACGCCCTTATGCAAACGGTGCTTATCACCCGGCGAACTGGCGCCGCTGGTGGGATTTTGGCGGAGGTACCCTGGGCGACATGGCCTGTCACTACATGGATCTGCCATTCTGGGCACTGAAGCTGCGACATCCTACGCGATGTGAAGCAACCGGACCGGACGTGCATCCTGAAACCTGCCCGCTGGGACTCACCGTGAAGTACGATTTCCCGGCCCGAGGCGATATGCCCGCTCTGAATCTGACGTGGTATGACGGGAATATGATTCCAAAGCAGATCCACGACCAGCCGGTCCCGGCCAACGGCGTCATGTTTGTGGGAAGCAAGGGAATGATGTTTGCCGACTACGGTCGCTATCGACTGTTCCCGGCTGACAAATACTCCGACTTCCAGGCTCCAGCAAAGTCAATCCCCGATTCCATTGGCCATCATGCCGAATGGATCAAGGCCTGCAAGGATGGCTCACCAACCACCTGTAACTTCGACTACTCAGGTGCTCTGACTGAGTCTGTTCTGCTGGGAAATGTCGCTTTCCGAACAGGCAAAGCTCTGGACTGGGATGCTGCAAACCTCAAAGCCACAAATGTTCCTGAAGCAGCTGCTCTGGTGAACAAGGAGTACCGTTCCGGATGGGAAGTGGTCTGACCGTCCGGTACACGACAAATGGAAACCCCGGGATCTCAGGTCCCGGGGTTTTTTTGTGTCATCACCAATGTGTGACTCGGAATCTGAGCATGTTCCGTCTTCAAAAACAAAACTCAATCTCTTGTAGAAATAACAGTATACAGGGAAGACCGTCGTTGTTGAAAACTCTCATTTACCCACCGTTAAATCATTTATTGACAATAACTTGCGTTGATGTTGAGGTGTTGAAAACAAGCCTGAAACGTGCCTGAGTCACCGTTTTTGAGCGGACAGAAATGGTCACTCGTACGCACCAGCTGTGATGAGTACAGCTGCAGCATGTTGGGAGCTGTTTGTTTCGGGCGGAATCACATCAACAGGTTTTCAACACTTCCCACAGACGATTTCAGAGACCGCTTCACTCCCCTTCGTATTCGGTCTGGATGGCAGTATCAGGCAGTTTTTCAGCCAGAGCGGCGACAGCATCAGCAGAGGCGCCCATGGCTGTTCGCGTGATTTTCAGATCATCCAGAGTGGTCAGATGAAACAAAGACTCAATACCGTCAGCGGTGATCTGCGTTGAACCGAGATGCAGAAATTTCAGCTGAGCCATGTCCTTCAAAGCTGCTAATCCACCATCCGACAGTTTTGTGTTATCCAGATTGAGCCATTGCAGATTGACGAGCGGCGCCAGAGCGAGAGCGCCCTCGTTATTGATCTGGACTCGCCAGAGATTGAGTTTCTTCAGGGAGGTAATTTTTCCGAGCGACACCATGCCGGCGTCTGTAAGCAGAGAATCTTCACTCAGGTCCAGCTCTTCCAGAGAACTGCAGGCCGTGAGGGCTTCAAGGGCAGCATCACCAACCTGAGTGCGTGCAAGTCTCAGTTTGCGGATGCCGGGCATGCCAGAAACGATGGCTATGGAATCATCATCGACCAGAGTGCCAGCCAGATACAACTCAGCCAGACCGGGAAGATTCTTCAGATGAGCGAGTCCGGCTGTGCCAATCCAGACATCGTCCAGAGCCAGCAGCTTGAGTGATGCGAGCCCGGCAAGATGTGCCAGACCGTCGTCTGTGACAGTGGTGTTGCCACTCTTGCCGGAGAGTCGGATCGCTCGAATACCTTCGACACCAGCGAGCGTTTTCAGTCCGGCATCAGAAATTGAACAGTCACGCAGGTCAAAGTTGTTCAGTGAGTCTGCGGTGGTGACAAGGTTGTTGAGCATTTCATCATCAAGATTAGTCTCAGCAAAATTTGCCACCGTGACGGTGGGAAGTGCAGAGATCCCGGCGAGGAGTTCGGCGGTGACTTCAACACCTCGAAAATCCACGCCTGTAGCGTGTCCCGCTTCGGTTTTCGCTACCTTCACTCCGGCGGCTTCAAGGGCAGCAATCGCTTCCATCTCAGCTGCTGATGGTGGAGCCGGCAGCGACGCAGCCTGTTCAGCTTTTGTGGCAGCAGGTTTTCCGGAATCAGTACAGCCGACAGTGAACATGAACGGCAGAAGCAGAAGAGCGAATCTCATTTTGAGTGGAGCTCCATGGAGAAAAAGCAAAAGTTGAGTATGTTGTGGACTGCTACAGGATACGAAAAACGGCCGCATGGTGCATTGCCCTGCGGTAAATCTCTTCCGCGCGACGACTCATCAGAAAGCTGGACGGCGCCATGACCTCAACAAGAAGAGTATTTCTTTCTGCCGCTGTCGGTGCCACATTACTGAAGAATCAGTGTGAAGGTCAGTCCACGACGACAAAGCAGGCTGTCATCGACTGTCATACTCACTTCTACGATCCAACTCGGCCCCAGGGTGTACCATGGCCAGCTGAGGGCACACCGCTTTACCGCACAGTGCTTCCGGAACATCTGCGAGCGCAGCCACAGTATCTGCCGGTTACCGGAACAGTCGTTGTGGAGGCAAGTCGCTGGAAGGAAGACAATCAGTGGCTGCTGGATCTCGCGGAAAAGGATCCTTTTATTCTGGGAGTGGTCGGGAATCTGGATCCTCGTGATCCGCTCTTTCGCGACGATATCGGCCGATTCGCAGAGAATCCGCTGTATCGTGGTATCAGAATCTCAGTGCAGATCATCGAAGAACTGCTGGCATCCGGTCAGGCCCAGGTTCTGCGAGCGTTTCCGCAGCATAATCTGTCACTCGACATCAACGGGGGGCCACACACTCCGCTTGTGGTTTCCCGGCTGGCGAAGCTGCATCCGGATCTGCGGATCATCGTGAACCACATCGGTAATGTTGAAATCGACGGCAATGCTCCGCCACACGACTGGCAGCAGGGCATGTTATCTCTGCGGCAGCATCGCAACGTGTTCTGCAAGGTATCCGCACTGGTGGAGGGTGCTGCGAGGAATGGCAGAAACGCATCCACGGATCTGGACTATTACCGTCCGGTGCTGGACGTGGTCTGGAAGTCATTTGGTGCAGAGCGGCTGATTTACGGCAGTAACTGGCCGGTTTCCGATCGTGCTGCTGATTACGCAACACTGCAGCGTCTGGCGGTGGAATACTTCAGTGAGCGTGGCAGTGATGTGCTGGAAAGATTTCTGTGTGAAAACTCAAAGCTGGCGTATCGCTGGTCAGGTCGTGAAGAAAACTGATCAAGGCTGTTGATCGCGTTTGCTCATCAGCTTCTGCTGAGGGTTTCAGGGTGAGGTTTGCAGCATCACCGGACCACGTGCGATCAGGTGTCCACCGGTCTGCCATTTTGCTCAGTTGACTCCACACCTGATCTGACGTGCTGGCGATGTGATGTTTTGTGACCACAGTGAAGTGTTGATCAATAGCTTCCTGCGCACCAGCTACTGTAGCTGGTGTGCACAGCACCATGACAGGAATCAGAACACAGCAGTGGTGTGGCATTCCTCGATGCAGACGATACAGCGTTTCTACACGAAGCAAGATGCGGCAACACTCGGTCTGAGGATCGACGACGCCTGTCGGCGGTCAGTGTCGGAAGCAGGAGCAGAAGAATCAGAAAACCGCTCTGCTGAGGCGGTTTCAGTGACACTTCAGTGACACTTGCCGAAACCGACGGATTCCGGAGCAATCCGGGATCTCTGATTTCCAGTATTTTCACTAGCCAGGACGGGGGTCGAACCCGTACGCCTCTTCCGAGGCCCGGGATTTTAAGTCCCGTGCGTCTGCCAATTTCGCCACCTGGCCGATTGAGTTCCGACAGCGATGTTCCCCGGAAAAAAGTCACAGGTTGCACTTCAGAACTCTGGTGCGTCCGAAGTCTATCGCGCGGCCGAGTCAAGGAGTAGTGCAGCGGCAGAACTTCGCGAACTCGGGCGAGGGTTCGACCAAATCGATCTCTCGCGATAGACTGAAGTCCATGTACTGGCTTCGTTGACGCCAGAAGATATTCATGACACTGACTCATCGAGGAAGAGGTACCGCCATGGTCCGGAAGGTTCAGTCGATTGTCGTCTTAATGCTGCTTACTGTCTGCCTCACTCTGTCAGCATCGGCGCAATCGATATCCGGCCCGTCAGGGACTCAGCCGTTGCAGCACGACGGTGACCTCGCCTCAGATATGGTCAGTGGCCTTGATCGATTTCTGTTGCAGCAGATTGAGAATGCAGCTCTGAGTCGCTCACAGGCTGGAGTGCTCAGCGAGCAGCAGCGACAGGAACTCCGGCAGCAGCTCGCGACATCGCTCGGTGTGCGAGACCAGCGCTCTGTGTTCGCGGCACCCGAAGTGATCGCTGCCTTTGGTGACAGCGGGACAATTGCCGAAAACGATCGATTTCAGGTGTTTTCCGTCCGCTGGCCGGTACTCAATGATCCCTCGCCACAGGGTGCCGGTCTGCCCTCCATAGTGATGGAGGGCCTGCTCCTGCAGCCTCGTGCTGACGTGCAGGCGGCGGTTCTTGTCATTCCGGATGCCGGGCAGACCCCGGAAGCACTGGCCGGCATGACTGAGGATTTGCCGGCGGATCAACAGACGGCTCGCCAGCTTGCAGAACACGGTTGCGCCGTCGTAGTCCCTGCCACCATCAGCCGAGCCAGAGAAAAACGGCTGGGAAGAGCTGATCTGACTCATCGCGAATATCTGCACCGCTCGGCGTTTGAGCTCGGTCGCACTCTGGCCGGCTATGAGGTTCAGAGTGCGCTGGCAATTGTCGACTGGGTCACGAGGGAGTTTCCTGATCTTCCCTGCGGCATTGCAGGTTCTGGTGAAGGCGGCATGGAGGCACTTTACGCGGCCGCTCTGGATGATCGAATTGACGTGGCGCTTGTCAGTGGCTTCTTTGGTCCTCGCGAGGGTAGCTGGGAGGAGCCTGTCGACAGGAACTTCTTTGGTCTGTTGCAGCATGCGGGCGCGGCTGAAATCGGAGCGCTGGTGCTGCCGCGAAGACTGATGATTCATGCTGCGAGCGGGGACGATGTGGTTCTGGACGGAAACGGAGGTGCACCATCTGTGCTGCGGACACCGGATGCAACAGCGGCGAAGCGAGAATTCGAACGACTGCTCAGGCGCGCCGGGGATGCTGCAGGACATGCTGCATTCATCGATCCGGCCGAAACGACAGCGTCCAGGGTGCTGGTTGAGTTCTGCAGTCAGCTTCGTGGAGGCGAGAAGATCGCGGCTGTCCCAGCAACCGAAGTCCGGAAAACAGCAGATCGAACAACAGATCCGCAGCAGCGTGAAGACCGGCTGATCCGTCAGTTAGACCGCCACAACCAGGCGTTGTTGCGGGAGAGTCCATTCGTTCGCAAGGAGTTCATGAAGAACCTCAAAATGGATTCGGTAGCTGCCTACGAGACGTCTGCAGCTGCGTATCGGGATATTTTTCGCCAGTCGGTGATCGGGGAATTCTCACAGGAGCTGCTGCCATTCTCCGCGAAGTCCCGGAAGAGCTGGGAGACGGAATCATGGACCGGACATGAAGTTGTGCTGGATGTTTTTCCGGAAGTGTTTGCGTATGGCGTGCTGCTGCTTCCAAAGGACCTGAAGCCGGGAGAAAAACGGCCTGTCGTTGTCTGTCAGCACGGTCTGGAGGGGCGTCCAACGGATTGTTTTCTGAATGACCACAATGCCTACCACGACTTTGCGGCGAAGTTGTGCGAGCGAGGATTCATCACGTTCTGTCCGCAGAATCCCTATATCTTTACGGATCGTTTTCGCACGCTGCAAAGGAAGGCGCAGCCACTGGGAAAAACGCTCTTCAGCCTGATCGTGCCTCAGCATCAGCAGATTGTGAACTGGCTGAAGACGCAGCC
>JALRDR010000118.1 GCA_023262145.1 Planctomycetaceae bacterium
TCATCTGTTCATTCTGGTGTCGTGCTGCGCTGTCGTTTCGGCCTCTGACCAGCCGCTGGAGCTGGCAGTGCCATTTACGGATCACATGATCCTGCAGCAGAAGCAGGCCGTTCCCGTCTGGGGTTTTGATACGCCCGGCGCTCGGGTAACCGTCACCTTCGCCGGGCAGACGCATTCTGCCACAGCTGACAAAAACGGCGACTGGATGGTGCACCTCAATCCGCTCGCAGCATCCAGGGAACCACAGCAACTCAGCGTGCGGGACGACCGACAGGGTTCACTGCAGCTGAACGACGTCCTGGTGGGGGAGGTGTGGTTTTCATCGGGACAGTCCAATATGGTCTGGACGGCGGGCAGTTCCATGTGCGCAGAGATGGCTCAGGGGATTGCTGGTTCCCCCACCGACATTCCGATTCGCGAAATCAGTATCGACACCGTATCCGCACTGTATCCTCAGACGCGAGCGACTTCGGAATCAGGCTGGAAGACGCACAAGCAGGCCAGCGGCTTCTCCGCGCTTTCGTTGTCGTTTGCCAGTGAGCTGTACAGGGAGCTGGGGGTTCCCATCGGGATCCTGCTGAGTGCTCACAGTAACACGCGCATCGAAGCATTTGCGCAGCGAGCCGCGATCGAACAGCATCCGGATCTGGGTGAAGATACAGCATTGATTCACATGGCCGATCCGCTCACCGAATCCGGCCGGCAGGCATTTGCAGGTTATGCTGCAGACATCCGCAGGTGGCAGGACGAAGCGGGGGATGCGGCTGAGCAGACTGCGCGGCTGCCTGCACGTCCTGGTTTGCCTGGAATTGCCGGCATGTGGCGCGGCCCGTCACAATTCTTCAATGGCAAGATTCATCCGGTGATCCCCTACGGGATTCGTGGAGCGATCTGGTGTCAGGGAACCAGCAATTCGGGTGATGGTCGCATCTATGCGGCACGCATGGAAGCCCTTGTGAATGGCTGGCGTGATGCGTGGAAGATGCCTGATATGCCCTTCTACTTTACGCAGATGCAATGCTATGGAACGCCCGCTGTTGATGACGTGGGCTTTGCGGATATCCGTCAGGTGCAGCATCTGTTCTTTACTCGCAATCGGGATAACGTGGGCATGGTCGTGCAAAGCGACCTCAATTCGGCTCGACCACAGGGGATTCACTACTTCAACAAGCTGCATCCCGGCATGCGGCTGGCGCGGTGGGCACTGGCGAAACAGTATGGCCGCGACATCGCGTTCACCGGGCCCATCTTTTCGGGGTATACGGTGCAGGACAATCGCGTGATCGTTTCCTTTGAGCAGGACAGTCTGTTCGGCGGCCTGATGGTGGGCAGCAAGGGGATGGAGGCCGATTATCGTGAGGCGGGGAAGTATGTTGAGCCGGCGGTGGAAACGCCCGCCGCAGAACTCAACCACTTTCGCCTCTGCGGCCCGGACCGGGTCTGGCACTCGGCGACAGCCGTCATTGCCGGAGCGACCATTGTGGTGACCAGCACAGCGGTGCCTGTCCCGGCAGGTGTGCAGTATGCGTACAACGCGGTGCCGGAGAATTCCAATCTTTACAACAAGGCTGGGCTCCCAGCGACTCCATTTGCTCAGATCGACCACAAGTTCATCTTCGAGGAGGATGATCTGCAGAAGGCCGAAGAACTCAAGGCACGCTACGCTCAGTTCACCGATCCTGATTATCCGATCCTGCAGGTGGTCGAGTACTTTCGGGATGGTGCGATCATTCAGCGTGATCGTGTGATTCCGGTCTGGGGGCACGCAAACGAAGGCGTGGAGGTGACCGTTACTCTGGGGCAGGAGACGCGCCGTGCCAAAGCCAATCAGCTCCAGCAGTGGTCGGTGGAGTTCCCTGCCATGCCTGCGTCGGCAAATCCGATTACGCTCACGGTCGAATCCAGTCACGGCTTCAGCCGCACGGTTCGGGATATTCTTGTCGGAGACGTCTGGTACCTGACCGGCAGCACATTGCTCAACGGAGAAATGGCATACCGGCCCGGTACCGGCGAACCGCCCGAATCGCTGCCGCTGGTGCGTGAGTTTCGTCGCAAGACTGCGGCCAGCACGTTCACAACTCCGCGGAAACGGCAGTTCGAGACCGGTGGTGGTCGGTACCGTTCGTCGTGGATGTCGGCTGATGACTGGGAAGGTGATCATGGCATCACCATGTTTGCGTGGCACTTTGCGAGGACGTTGAATCGCCCCGGGATTCCGCAGGGCTTCATCACAATGTCATCCGGAACCGGCGGAAGTTCGCCACAGATGTCATCACCGCTCTCGTGGACATCATTCGCCGGTGTCAAAAATGTAACACGGCCGGAGTTCCGGCAACGGCTCAACGAACTGCTCATGCAATATCCCAACTCTGCAGTATCACGAGCAGCCGTGGATGACCACCTGCAGCAGGTAGCGGCGTTTGTCAGCCAGGTACAGTCGCTGGGAACGCAGAAAGCAGATCTGAGTCGCGCTGCGCCGCTCGCCGCGCCGCCATTCCCTGAAGCGGGACGCGGTGAATCGGTGCGGCCCGATACGATTCCCACCTACACCTACAACTGGTGTGTGAGTCCAATGACGCCGATGGCGGTCGCCGGAGTGATCTGGGTGCCGTCAGAGTGGAACGTGGGCTACAACGCTGACGAGTATGCAGCAGAACTGGAAATCATGGCCGCAAGTCTTTCGCAGACCTATGGTCAGAATGTCCCCTTCTTTTTTGCTCAGCCAGACACCAGACTGGTTCCGGGTATTCAGGAACCGCAGATTCCAGCGGCCGCGCGTGTGACACTGGCGGAATGGCCAAAGAGCCTGCGGCAGGTTGCGATCGATCTTGCAGTCCTCGCAGGTGCAGGCAATTCGCCAGCACGCGATGGTTCACGGTAACTGCAAGCCAGTTCTGAGCCTGCCGCAGTTGTTGCGTTGAACAGTTGCTCATGCGGTGCCGCAGGGACGCCTGTGGTTCCGGAGTTGCCTGCGGAGACTCCTCAGCCCCAACAATGTTCCGGGGGGGGCAGCCTGCGTATGGGACGACGGATGAGCAGAGCCGGTCGGTCAGGCAAGGATGGCTTCGATGACATGCCCGTGATCGATGTCCAGTCGTTTGCGGCCGGGGATCTCCAGTTGTCTTGAATCCAGTCCCAGCTGCTGCAGAATGGTGGCATGAATGTCAGTCACATAATGCCGATCTTCCACGGCATGAAATCCGATTTCATCGGTGGCCCCGTGCACCACGCCACGTTTCAGACTGCCGCCTGCCATCCAGACACTGAAACCGTAGATGTGATGGTCGCGACCGTCAGTGCCCTGACTTCCCGGCGTGCGGCCGAATTCGCTTGCAAACACCACCAGCGTCTGCTGCAACAACCCGCGGCGTTCCAGATCTTCCAGTAACCCACCAATTGGCTGATCCACGGCGAGTGCGTTCTTTGCATGATTTCCCTTCAGCCCGCCGTGCGCATCCCACGCTCCGGCACCACCGGCCCCGTGCTGAATCTGGATGAATCGCACACCGCGTTCCACCAGCCGTCGCGCTGCCAGCAACTGCATCCCGAAATCTCGACAATGCGGCTGATCAAGTCCGTACAGAGCCTGCGTTTCGGCTGTCTCCTGAGCAAAATCCACCACATCGGGGATTGACTGCTGCATGCGAAAAGCCAGCTCGTAGGATGCAATCCGCGCTGCCAGTGCTTCATCCAGCGGATATTCCCGCTGACGCAGTGAATTCAGCCGCCCGATCAGATCCCGGCTCACCTGTTCTGATGCTGTCGACACCGCCCGCGCCGGTCGGCTGAAATCAAGCGGATTCCCCGGGTCAACTCGCAACGGCACGGCATCGTGGGCAGGTCCCAGATAATGCCCGTCCCGCTTGTTCCAGTACTCCCGATTCCCCATGGAAATGTACTGCGGCAGATTCTCATTCAATGATCCCAGTCCATAGTGCACCCAGGCACCCAGATTGGGGAAATCTCCGTCATTCTGATGGCGACCTGAATGAAACTGAGTCTGAGCCCCATGATTGCTGTCCGTCGTCCACATCGAACGCACCACCGCCAGCTTGTCCACATGCCCGGCCGTGTGCGGGAACCAGTCACTGACTTCGATCCCGCTTTCTCCGTGACGACGGTATCCCACCTGCAGTGGATAAAGCATGTTCCGCTGATTGCCGTTGCCGTCGGGAACTACCAGCCGTTCCAGTTTGAGCTTCTGCGGGTCCTGAGCATCAGCGAACGGAGTTTCTGCGATGGTTTTGCCGGCATACTTCGTGAGCATCGGCTTGGGATCGAAGCTTTCCATCTGGCTCAGGCCGCCGTTCATGAACAGCCAGATCACACTGCTGACCTGCGGAGTGCAGTGCGGCTGTCCGTCAGGCGGGCTCCAGTCGGTCGTGCGTGCGTAGCCATCCCGCTGCAGCATTGCCGCGAGTGCAAGAGTGCCGAACCCCAGACCGCTGTCGGTAAGCAGACGGCGTCGTTCAAGCATGATCGAACCCTTTCCTGAACATCATCGCAGGGTCACAAAATCGTTGTGGTTAATCAGAACTCGAATCAGATTCATGCGTGCCGCTGTTTCTGATCCGTCCGGGAGTGCAGCCCATTCCTGCAGTGCCTGCAGACTGGCCGACACTTCATCCTGCTGTGGACTGATTCCCGTTACCAGCTGAAACGCGGCTATCGCAAACGCCGTATCCTCAGCCGCAGCGGCAGTGATTCGAGCCGCGATCCTTTCTGCTGCGACAAACGCCAGTTCACTGTTTGCCAACGCCAGCGCCTGCTGTGGCACAATACTCTGTTCCCGTCGATAACAATCCTTCACCAGTGCTTCATCAAATGTTGAGAGGAACAGATTGCGTTCATTATTGGAATGGAAGAAGTACAGACTGCGGCGAGTCGATGCGGACTGTTCGGCAGCAGGCACCGGTGGCCCGCCCCGCGTCTCATCCAGTGTCCCGGACAGGGACAGCAGACTGTCGCGAATGACCTGCGACTCCAGGCGAATCGGTAACCGTCTCCAGTACAGCTGATTCTCACCGTCCCGGTCCACAGCGGCGGCATTTCCTGCCTGACTTGAATGCAGTCGATACGCTGAGGAGCTGACGATCAGGGTATGCAGATGCCGCATGCTCCAGCCACTGTCCATCAACTCACTGGCGAGCCAGTCAAGCAATTCCGGGTGCGCCGGCGGTGTGCCGCGGCGACCAAAATCAAACATCGTCGGCACCAGTGGCTGCCCC
>JALRDR010000127.1 GCA_023262145.1 Planctomycetaceae bacterium
GCTCGTTCGCCGGCCGGCTGCAGAGCCGATAATGAGTACCGGGGTCGTCCAGACGATAGCCGTCAAAGTGGCCCTGATTCAGATCGAGATGGCGTCCATGTTTCAGTCCGCATGCCGCACCACCAGCAAGCACCAGCGGCAGGTTTGCATTTCCATGGCTGTGTCCATACGCCATGCCACTGCCGAACAATGCCATCGTGTTGTCCAGCAGGGTTGTCCCATTGGCATCCGGGGTCTCAGCAAGTCGTCCAATGAAGTAGCTGAACTGCTGCACGCTGAAGGTGTCACTCTGGGTGAGCTTTTCCATGTGTCCCGGATCGCCATTGTGGTGGCTGAGTTCGTGGCGCGACTGTGATATCCCCAGTTCAGGGATCGGCAGACCCTGACCTTCAAGTCCGCTGCTGAACGTTACAACTCGCGTGGCATCTGTCTGAAACGCCAGTACCATCAGATCGTACACTGTACGAAAGTAATCACCGGCCTGTACCTGAGAGACGTCTCGACTGGTGCGCTGGCGGTCCGCCTGTGCGATGCCGGGGCGGGGAATATCCAGCCACGCATCGGCACGGCGCGTGCGAATCTCTGTTTCCCGTACAGAACTCAGGTACTGTTCCAGTCGATCCTGATCGCCCTTTCCCATTGTTCGTTCCAGAGATCGCACCTCTTCCAGATTGGCATCAAGCACACTGCCGCGACGCCTGAGGGCACGACGCTGGGCGGCGATGCCATTACCGGGCTCTTCAAACAGGTGGGCAAAGATCTCACTGCAGCGACTCATGCCGGGAAGCCGAATGCCATCCGCGGTCCATGACAATGATTCACCCTTGTTTGCAATCTCGAGCGAGTGGAATCGGGTGAAGGGCGAGGTAACCTCTGCGATCCGCTGATCGACGGAGATGGAATTGCGAGCAGACGGCTCAAGGCTGCCGCCGGTAAGCCATACTTTCTGGCAGTTGTGGTGGTGTCCCAGAGCGTGTGGATGATGCAGCCCGCTGATGGGTGTGATGGATGCCCGATGCTTCTCAAGGGGCGTGAGTGTTCGTGAGAATGCGTATTCAGGTCCGGAATCGGTGATCTGATAATCGAGCGTATTGACGCCGTTGGGGATATAGACAAAAGCACTTCTGCGAGGCACTGCAATTGCATCCTCGCAACGAACTGTCCGCATGCAGGACAGCATTGGCAAAGCAATGAAGCTGCCTGCACCACGGAGTATATGACGTCTGGCAAGCCGCGGAACTGATCTCAGAATTCCAGTCATCTTTTACCTCAACGCTTTCGAAGCAGGTCTGACAAGGCGACAGTTCTTACGATATCTCGCAGGCGAAACCCCTGCATTGCGGCACTCTGAACGATGTCATCAATATGGTCCTGGTCGTCGACAGTCAGCACCCGCCGCAATGCATAGGTGCTGAGGTGCTCCACAAAGGCCCTCAGAAAGCGATCGTGGTCATCGACCAGCAACCTTCGGAATTCAGCAGCGTTACGAAACGTACGCCCATCCGGAAGCTCGCCGGATGGGTCGACGGGAGGGTCAGCACCCTGGCCCGACTCGACGCGTTCATGGGTTCTCCACTGACCAATGGCATCGAATTCATCAAACGCGAGCCCCAGCGGATCAATGGTACGATGGCATGCAGCGCAGTTGGGGCTGTTGGCGTGAGCCCTGATCCTGTCGCGAATCGTAACCTTCACCGCGTCAGCGGCGTTTGGCTCAATCGGATCAACATTCGCCGGAGGTGGAGGTGGTGTTCTGCCCAGAATGGTTTCGCTGAGCCAGACACCACGGTGAACCGGACGATGACGCGTGCCGTCGGATGTCAGGCCGAGGATCGCGCCGGTTGTAAGCAGTCCGCCGCGGTGCGTCTGCAGGGGCAGGTTCACACGTCGGAAGCTGGCTGTGTCAGTTGGTTCGAGACCGTAAAACTCGCAGAGTCGGGGATTCGCCATTGTCCAGTTGGAGTCGAGGAATTCGTCAATGGACAGATTCGCTCGAAATACCTCCCGGAAATACTCAATTACCTCCTGCTGCATACTGCTTTCCAGCCAGAGATCGTACTGCGGATACAGCTTTTCGTCAGGTGGAAACATTCCCAGCCGATGCAACTGCAGCCACTGGCGAGAGAAATCCTGCACAAAACGGTCTGTGCGTGTATCGGCCAGCATGCGATCCACTTCCGCTGCGAGCACATCGCCGTGGAGCTCGCCCTGCTCTGCTCGCTGGAACAGTGTTCCGTCCGGCATGGAGCTCCAGAGCAGATAGCTGAGCCTTGAAGCGAGCTCCCAGTCGTTGAGCTCGTCACGCGGCTCCTCACTGCCCTCAACGATGTACAGGAAGTTTCGTGAGGTGAGCACTCCCAGTAACGCTACCTGCCATGCTGAGTCTGCAGATTCACCGGCAGCGATCTCAGCTTCAAAGGCCGCAAGGTATGGTGTCAGCTCAGTCGGTGACACGGGGCGTCGCCACGCAAGTGTGGCGAACTCCAGCAGCTGTTGTTGGAGCTGAGCCTGAGTCAGATTGTCAGTCGGTCGAATCACATCTCGACGCGAACGCTCCGATTCCGTTTCAAGCGGCCCTTCCCACTCGATCCAGTCCAGCAGCACGAATGAAAAAATTCCGTTTCCCTGTTCGTCAAACAGCTTGGGACCAGTCGGATTCAGCAGTCGCGTCTCACTTGTGTGGGTGAAGATGTAACTGTCACTGCCAAGAATATTTCGGTGGTGCCCTCCCTTGTCACGGTTGATGATGTCAGTGACGACGACATTGAAATCGAGCTCTGCAGGCATCTCCAGAAACACTTCGAATTCAATCACCTGTGGCTCATCCTCGCTGCCAAAAACATCAACTTCAACAAGCCCTTCATTGGCCGCCTCTGCCTGTGCCTTGCCAATTCGCAGATGTGGCGTCTGTCCGTAGGGAGGTCTGATGCCGCTCACCTGCATCCGGGCACGGTAAAGCCCGCTTTTCTCCGGCCCTGCTGGCCCCATCCAGTGTGAACGAAATGCCTGCATCAGCCGCCCGGGGAAGATCAGGGCTCTGAGCGGGCGATCGATCCCGAAACGGTGAAGGTACTTTTGTTGTTGCTGACCGCCATTGTAACGCAGGTCGGCAGCGGTCCGACGTACCTTCTGAGCGGTTACAGCTGTCGCCGGCAACGCCCGCGACAACACGATCTCTGCAGCCCGATAGTAACGTTCGATATGTGACGGTGATAATGACAGCTGGGAACCAATTCGCTCGTAGCCCTGCCAGAGCGTATCTGCATTCAGCTGGCCCGGTTGAGCCGGGTCGTACCGCACCCCCAGCAGGTCATACACTGTGTTCTGATATTCCTGTCGGCTCAGGCGATAGTGCGAAATACCGGCACGCTGTGCCATGCGAACGGCACGGCCTTCGCGAAGCCTGCTGTTAAGCAGTTGTGATGCTGTCGCAATCTCGTCTTCTGACGGTTGAGGTTCTTCCTGCGGCGGCATCTCGCCGGCATTGATTCGTTCCAGAATCTCTGCCCAGAGATGGCTGTCCTTTGCGGAATTGAAGTCGCGGGACAGCAGGTCAATCTGAAGATCGCGTTCGACCTTCTGAGGGCCATGGCAACGCAGACAATGCCGCTCAAGAAACTGCTCCAGTGCGTCATCAGCTGGCAGCAGTGACGTGCACAGCCAGACGGCACAGATTACAGGGATGCATCTCATACGGTGGCACTACAGAAGGAATTCCGGCGGGAGCGAGACCGAGGCTGGCAGAACAATAGTCTAGTCGGATCAGCGACAGACCGCCAACTCGAAATGTCACAGTGAGTTCAACACCGCTGGTGCAGTCATTCATGGTCCTCCGTTGGCAACTTCCAGGCCGGAGGCGGCCATATCGGCGGCATTGGAAGCGCTGTGTTGCTGGCCGGACCGGCAAACAGTGCGTAGTTTCTCACTGCTTCCTGAAGGGCTGCGGCAACGTCCTCCGGAATCTCCTCACGCTTCGCCGGGTGAGTCTCCGTGGGATCTGTCTGCAGATCGTAATACTCACCTTCATGCAGCTTCCAGCGCTGGCCGACTGCTGTATCCTGTCCGAGGATGAACACCCGATCCGGGTCATGCTGCTCACGTTGCGTGAACGGCAGGAAGCTTCGTCCGTCAAGCTCCGCTGGAGCATCACCCCCGGCAACAGATATGAACGTCGGCAGCAGATCCACATATCCAGTCAGAGCTTCAGATGTACCGGGCCTTAGTTGACGCGGCCAGCGAACCATGGCCACAACGCGGACTCCACCCTCCCAGCAGGTAAACTTGTTTCCTCGCAGTGGTTGGTTGCTGCCACCATGCTCCGGCACACCGCCGTTGTCACTGTGGAATACCAGCAGCGTGTCTTCTGCAAGGTGCTGCTGCTGAAGCGCTGTCAGAATGCGACCGATCGCCTGATCGAGGGAACGGACCATCGCAGAGAAGGTCTGGCGCGTTGTGTTTCCCCGTCCGCGGAGGCCATACGTCGGGGTTCCTTCGCGGTCGGCAAGACGCTGATCGGTATTTGCCGCCAGCGGCCGCTGCGGGTTGAATCCAGCGCTGGCCAGAGCGTCGTCTGTTGCCTGCAATGGAGAATGCGGAGCGTTGAAGCAGACGACCAGGTAAAACGGCTGCCCGCTCGAACGCTGCTGAATGAAACGAACTGCTTCGTCAGCGATCAGATCCGTTGTATATCCGGTATCAGAGGATGCTTCGTAATCGCGATGCCAGTCGCGCTGCCCCATCCGTTGCTGCGTGAAGTAATCAAGTGCGCCGTTGTAGTGACCATAAAACTGTGTGAAGCCATGTCGCAATGGGTGGAATCTCGTAGAGGCGAGTCCGAGGTGCCATTTCCCGAGCAGGACACGATCCTGATAGCCGAGATCTGCCAGTAATTCCGGCGTCGTCGTCTCTTCAGGTGGCAGTCCGTGTCGCCGCGAAGGCGAAACGACACTGTTCCAGATGCCGTAGCGAAAGGGATATCTGCCGGTGAGCAGACCTGCTCGTGTCGGTGAACAGATCGGGCTGACATAGAAACGGTTCAGGACAACGGATTCAGCAGCAAGTTCGTCAATTACCGGTGTCGGAATCTCGCTGCCATGGAACCCCACATCGTTCCAGCCCAGATCGTCCACAACGATGTGCAGGATACCTGGCGGTACGGCATTGGCATCGCGATGCAGAACAGTAAGGACAGTCAGCATCAGCAGAATGTATCGCGTTCCATGCATTGCGCGACGCCCTTTTAGCTGAGAAAACTCGACGGTTGTTCGGGCCGACTGATGCAGCGCGGCACGGATGAAGATCTCAGAGAAACGCTGCGGCTGTCACAAGGGATTCCGGATTGAAACAAAGAATCACCCTGCACGTTGTCGCGTTGCGGCCGCGTCTCACGCTTGCCGCAGTATACACGGAAGACAGCGACGGAAGCACCCCAGTGAACATTCTGTTGATCACCGGTGACAGTTCCGCCTGCATTGATCTGCAGCCCTGCAAGCCGAGATCCTGATCTTTCGCTCCCTGACCCTGAACAGAATCAGGAATCTGTGCCGCGAGACATAAACTTCGAGTAGTGTCTGCATGCAGCCCTGCAACGCGAGGTGTGGAAGACTTACCGTGATAATCAAAAACAGATCTCGCTATGGTACACTCGTGCAGCCGTTGCTGAGGAATCAGATGAAGCAACGCAATTTCATCCAGCCCTGCTCTCACGCCAGGCGAAGCGATCTGCCTGCGATCCAGATGGCGAAGCGGGGAAGATTCAATCTGGTTCAGACTAGCTGTAGCGTCGCATCGTCAATGCGACGCTGCTGAAACATCATTGACGAATCGCCTTCGGAAAATCTGAAAAGCCTGCGTCTGAAAAGAGTGGAACTATGTTCAGAAATCTGTGTTGTCTGCTGCTTGCATTGTCTGCAGCAGCAGCGTTGCCGGGTGGCGAAGTGGTCACGATTCCAGCGAATGCTGACAATTCCATTGTGATGGTCGATGGGGAGTGGCACCTGAACGCGGGCGGCAGCGGGCGCATGCGGATCAAGGGTAATCAGCATCTTGTTGCTATGTCGTTCGATGTCAGTCCGTTACGTGGCAAAAAGGTGATCGCCGCCGAGCTGCGCTGCTTTGCGGCAGCTGAACAGATCTCCGGGGTCAGCATTTCAACGATTGCGGCGGCCTGGGATGAGATGAAGTCCACTGCTCTGACGAGCGGAATGACGGAAATAACCGGCTGGGGCCGCGCTGGCGCCAGATTCCCGGAAGTCTGCGGCGGGAACTCGTTCACGCTTGTCTGCCAATCTGTCAGCGACGCTCAGAATGGGGTCTATCACTGGCAGGTCGCCCCCGATCTGATCCATGCTCTGTGCAGTGGTGTCGCTTATGGTCTCGCCATCCATGAACACGACGCGGATTATGCTCGAAACCCGATGGTCTTTTCACGTGAACAGTCCGGACGCGGGCCAGTGCTGGTTGTTGAGGTCGAGGATTCAACATTCCCGCAGCCGCAACCGCCTGAACATGTCAGTGTCGAACCTGTGGATTCTGAGTCTGCCGTACTGCACTTTCGTGCCCCGGCAGATGGTTTTGCTTTGGAGATCACCGTCAATGGCACTGAGCTTCCTCGCCAGAACGTTCCGCTTCTGGAACCCGGCAGCATGCAGAAGATCACGCTCCGCGACCTGCCGCATGATGTGACTTCAGCGGATGTGCATCTGGTGACGTTGCGGGCTGTCGGACGTGATGGTCAGCGGTCGGCAGTTGTCTCCACGACAGGCAGGCTGTTCAGCACTTCGGTGCTGCCGAGATCAGCCGCACAGCGGTCACCAGTGAAGCCCTACAGTGTCAGTGATATTTCCGTTATCCCGATCACCGATCGCTATGACGCTCGGGGAGATGCCGTAGGACAACTTCCGGAGGGCTATCGTCAGAACAATAGTATCTACGACGGAAATCGTGTGTTGCTACACGCCCTCCGCGGAGAGATCGTTGGTCTGCAGTTACTGATTCGGGGACAGGGACGGCAGAAACTGCAGATGGAATTCGCAAACCTCCAGCTTCGCACGGATATGTATGCCGGGGTGCCGGTGCAGTCCGGTGAGCGCAGAATCCCGGACCCATTGCTCCCGACTGACGGTTCACTGGAACTGTCTGCAGAGCAGGATTCATCGTTGTTTGTTGATCTCTATGTTCCGTACACGACAGCCCCGGGAATGCATGCAGGCCAGATCAGAGTCAGCGATGGACGATCTGTGCCACTGCATCTGCAGGTCCACGACCTCCAATTACCTCGCCGGGCTTCGTTTCTGTGCGAGATGAACAGTTACGGCTTACCGGACCATGTCGATGATTTCTACGCGTTGCAGAAGCTGGCGTACGACCATCGCACGCATCTGAATATTCTGCATTATTCGCACGAGACAGCAGCTCCCGGAGCCCGCAGGAGCAACCTGGACATGCGTCTGCGCAGCGGTCGGCGGATGGACAACCGACGCTACGACTCGGTGACACCGGGAGATCAGAACGGCTGGTGGGACGATTTCACCGCAGCCTTCGGACCGTACCTCAGCGGTGAGTTGTTTCGTGATGCACATCGGGGGCCCATACCTGCTCCGGGGTTTTACCTGACCTTCCACGAAAGCTGGCCGCTCAACTGTCGCCTGTTCTTCAATGGAAACCCCGACGCCTTTGAGGCGTTCTCTGATTCACCGGAGTATGCAGAGACCTGGGTGAACGTCATGCAGGACTTCATCCGACATGCAGAACAACAGGGATGGACAGAAACCGGGTTTCAGGTCTATCTGAATAACAAGGGAGGTCTCCACGATGCACGCAAAGCACCGTGGATCCTGGATGAACCCGCGGGGTTCTGGGACTACAGAGCACTCCGATTCTACGGTGAACTCACAGACCGCGGGCGATCAGAAGGTGCAGCAGTACAGCTGGATTATCGCATTGATATTTCAAGACCAGAATTTGCTCGGGGACAGCTCGACGATCGTGCAGACTTGTGGGTCGTTTCATCTGCAGCCTTCAGGAATTATCGGCGGCTTGTTCAGGACCGAGCCCAGCAGGACGGCATGCGGTACTTCGTCTACGGCACAGCGCCGCCGGTTGATCAGTCTGCCAGGCAGATTGTCGCGTGGGTGCTGGATTCGTTTCAGCATGGAGCACACGGTGTTGTTCCGTGGCAGACGGTGGACAAGTCAGGTCGCTCGCTGAAGCAGGCCGATCAACTGGGATTGTTCATTTTTGATCAGGGTGACGCTGATCGCCCTGAGATACGTCACTCCTGCAGACTCAAGGCATTTCGAGAAGGACAGCAGCTCGTGGAGTATCTGTTGCTGCTGAAGCGGCAGCAACGCTGGAATGACGAGCAGCTTCGCATGTTCATCCGGCAGTATGTCGAGCTGAATGCTGTCGTTGAGCAGCGGTACGCCGAGGATGCTGGAACGATAACCTTTGCTTCACAGCGACTGATCGCGATTGATCAACTGAAGACGGCAATCTTTCAGATGCTGAGCGGAGGCTGAAGATGGTGCTGTCGCCGATCCTAAGTACCTCAAATCACTGACGCTGCTCGATTTCGAGCAGCAGCGCTTTAAGTTCGGCTACCTTGTCGGGGTTGACTGACGCAAGATTGTTCCGCTCGGCGGGATCTGAACTCAGATCGTAAAGCTCTTCTGCCTGAGGGCGATCGTCATCCACCGCGTAATTGAAGAAGTGTGCATCGGCTTTCAGGTATTTCCAGTTGCCCTTGCGGACACCCGCTTTGTCAAAATAGAAGTGCTCACGTCCGGTGTCAGTTGCTCCAGTGAGCAGGTCCGTCTGGTTGATGCCATCAAGATGCTCTGTGTCAGGAACGGCTATACCTGCCAGCGCTGCAAATGTCGGGAAGAAATCAACTGTTGCAAAGATGGCATCAGAAGTGCGGCCTGCAGGCACCTTTCCGGGCCAGCGAACGATACACGGCAGACGGTAGCCACCTTCGTAAGGTGATCCTTTTCCATTTCGCCACGGGCCTGCATCACCCCAGAACTTTGCTCCCTGCGGATGTCCCTGCTTTCGGTCCGTGTATTTCTTCTGATTCCATGGCCCGTTGTCACTCGTGTAGATCAC
>JALRDR010000282.1 GCA_023262145.1 Planctomycetaceae bacterium
CGCCAGTCGCTATGAACAGAACCTGGTACATCTGATCGGATCGCTGCGGACGAAGTTCAATGCACCTCAGGCACCATTTGCAATCGCCACAATCGGATTTGACGGCTGGGAGATGACAGGCCCCCAACTGACCGTTGCGAAGGCACAACTGGCAGTCAGCGGTGACACTGGCAAGTACCCGCAATTCAGCGGCAATGTCATCACCGTGGAGACGCGAGATTTCTGGAAGACGCCCGAACAGTCTCCTCGGAATCAGGGTTTTCACTACAACGGTAACGCAGAAACCTACATGCGGGTTGGGCAGGCGCTGGGATCCGGTATGATCCGGCTGCTCCACGAACAGTCTGCCGCAAAATAATTGCAACAGACATCCTCCTGTCAGATGTCCAGTGCCACCCGTCCTCCGACGTTTCCCTGAGAAGCCTCAATGCGATTCAGAATTCTGCTCCTGCATGTCGTCGTCAGTGCGATCCTGCTGCACACTGCATCTCCTGGGCGGGCGTACGCCCAGCAGCCAGATCCGCCAAAGCTCACAGACCAGCTGCGGCAGGAATCGGCCGAACAACTGCTGCAGGATATCAGGCACGCGGGGGATGCTGCCCGCGGCGCCATTCTTTTCGCTTCACGTGAAGCCAACTGTGCCGTCTGCCACAACGACGCTCGCCCCGATCGAATCGCTCCCGACCTGCGACAACTTAATCAAAAGACGACCGACGAAGCACTGCTGGAGTCGGTCCTGTACCCCTCCCGAGTCATTACCAAAGGTTTTGAACAGACGATCATTCAGACTCAGCAGGGACAGGTCATTCCGCTGCGAGTGATTGAGGAACAGAACGGAGTGCTCAGCGGTCGTCTGGTGGTGCAGCCGTGGAGTCTGCTGCGGATTGCCCTGCAGGATATTGAAGAACGAACGTTGAGTTCTGTCTCTGCGATGCCTGAAGGGCTGCTCGATCGCCTGCAGTCCCGACAGCAATTTCTGGACCTGATGCGTTACCTGCAGCAACTGCGTGATCTGCAGAGTCTTCCCGCCAACGTTGCTGCCAGCAAAACAAAGCGGCAAATTCCAGCACAGGTGTCTTCCGCAGTTCTGTTCGACCGCCTGCAGTGCCGCAGTTGTCACTCCGATCAGTCATGGCACACCGTCACGCAGGGCAGCATCAGTCCCGATCAGGCCCCATCACTTACTCACGTCGGGCAGCGTCTGCGACCGCTCTACCTGCAGCAGTACCTCCAGAATCCTGCCGCAGCAAAACCGGGTTCGCGAATGCCACACCTGCTCGCCAATGAAGAACCTGCTGTCCGTCAGCAGATTGCGATGCAGCTCACACACTTTCTGATGTCCCGCAGTCAGGCAACGCAGACTGATACAGCATCAGATGGCGAGCGAGCTCACCGCGGCTTTGACCTGTTCCATCGTGTTGGTTGTATCGCCTGTCACGCCCCAAGAAACGAGGACGGCACGGAGCAATCAGATTCTGCTGCCGTGCCACTTGGCAACCTCAGTGAACGATTCGATCTCACTGCCCTCGTCAGCTTTCTGGAGGATCCGACAAGCGTCCGCCCGGCAGGGCGAATGCCCAGCCTGCAGTTGTCCCATGATGAAGCTGAAGATCTTGCCCACTTTCTGTGTACAGATGCCCCTGCAGACGGCAGCGTGTTCAGTGTCAACGCTGAACTGGCCACGGCAGGAGCTGCTCAGTATCAGCGACTGAAGTGTGCCAGCTGTCACGAACCGGACAAGCAGTCCTCCGCACAGCTGATCCCGGTCACCGATGCTGCCGCCGGCTGCCTTTCGGCCTCACCTGGCTCCTGGCCGGAATACGCATTGTCAGCCGAGCAGCGAAGGTCGCTCAGCAATTTCATTCGCCCACGGGAGACACTGAATCCCGAGCCCATTCTTGCGGCGATGGCAACGCTGCGTTGCTATTCCTGCCACGAACGTGATGGCATCGGCGGTGTCGCTGCGGAACGCGACGAGTACTTTCAGACAGCAGACTTCAATCTGGGACCGCAGGGACGGATTCCCCCACACCTCACCGGCGTCGGAAATAAACTGCACCCGCAATGGCTGCGGCAGGTTCTGGTCTCTGGAAAATCCGTACGTCCCTACATGCAGACACGAATGCCGCGATTTGGAACTCCCCAGGTTGAACCCCTTGTGGAACTGCTTTCTGCGACAGACGATCAGCCGGACCGGGGATACCGCACTGTTGCCAGTCAGGAACAGAAGGAACCCCGAGAAGCCGGGCACCTGCTGGCAGGGAATCAGGGCCTGAACTGCATTGCCTGCCATACCTTTCAACGACAGCCCGCCACAACAATGTCTGCGCTGGACCTCACGGAAATGACAGAGCGGCTGCAGCGCGACTGGTTCGTGGATTATCTGCTCCAGCCGCAACAGCTCAGCCCGGGCACTGTCATGCCCTCCTTCTGGCCAGGCGGCAGAGCAATTCGGCAGCAGGTCCTTGACGGAAACACTGAACAGCAGCTGGAAGCGCTTTGGATCTATCTGGAACAGGGCCGCGAGGCTCGAGCTCCCCAGGGACTGATTCAGGAAGCACTCGAACTGCTCGCAACTGAGGAAGCGGTCATGCTGCGTCGCAGCTGGCCCGGAATCGGAAAACGCGGACTGGGTGTTGGCTATCCCGAAGAGGTGAATCTGGTCTTTGATGCCGAACAAATGCGACTGGCGATGATCTGGAAGGGAAGATTCGCAGACCCGGGAGGTGTCTGGCGAAGTCAGGGACACGGCACAGTGCGACCGCTGGGAGACAACGTCATTCGTCTGGGCGCTGGCCCGGATCTGATTGATCCGGAACGTCCCTGGACCGAAATGGAATCCAACCGACGACCTCCGGGTTTCCGATTTCTTGGCTATCAGCTTGATTCACAGAAACGGCCGCGTCTGCGTTATGAGTCAGCAGAAGTAGTCGTGGAGGACTACTTTCGCGGAACCGCTGATCAGCGGTTGTTGCGTTCGATTCGACTGACCGGTACTCAGCTGACTTCTCCCCGCCATTTTCGCCTGCTCTCAGGAGCAGAAATCACGCAGCTGTCAGACACTGAGTGGCGGTCCAGCGAAGGACTGACTGTCATGCTGCCAGCGGTGAACCGCCCTGCAGTAACATTGTCAGAGAATGCTGACGCCCAGGAGCTGCACCTGCAGCTTCCTGCCGGTAATCCTGAACTTTACCTGGAACTGGTGTACTCGTGGTAAATCAAATCCTGATTCCGCTGCTGCTGACATGCTGCATCCTGCAATCCGCGAATGCTCAGACACTCGGGGAATACTGGGGAACCGCAGAACGTGAGGAAGAGTATTACCGTATTGTGGATCTGCCAGTGCCGGATGAGCTGGCACTGGAATGCGGAAGCTTTGAGATCATGCCGGATGGACGGCTTGCCATCGGTACTCGCCGTGGTGAAATCTGGCTGGTTGACGGGGCCTTTGATCAGTACCCCAAACCCCGTTTCCATCAGTTCGCCAGCGGTCTGGATGAGGTGCTCGGCCTGGGCTATCGCGACGGCAGCTTCTGGATCACCCAGCAGACAGAAGTGACTCGAATCATCGATACTGATGGTGATGAACGCGCGGATCTCTTTGAAACCATCAGTGATGACTGGGGCTTCAGCCACTACCATGAATTCGCTTTTGGCTCCAAACCCGACGGCGCGGGAAACATCTGGGTTGCCTTGTGTCTGAGTGAATCGTATCGCTCAAAAGTTCCCTATCGCGGCTGGTGTCTGAAGATCACGCCCGACGGTCAGACACTCCCCGTCTGCAGCGGAATTCGCAGTCCCTGCGGGATTGGTCCCAACGAACATGGCGTGATGTTCTATGCCGAAAGCCAGGGGCCGTGGAATGGTTCCTGCTCCCTGAAAGTGCTGCAGCAGAACGGATTCATGGGACATCCGGTCAGCTTCAACTGGTACGACATCACCGATGCGCTCGGCCCGAAACCCCCGGAACCGGAAAGCCGTTCGCGGCTGGTGA